>JAAYAN010000076.1 GCA_012719345.1 Ignavibacteria bacterium
ACACTTATGGTATTATTGTATTTAACAATGCCTTACCGATTGTCGGTAATTCAACATACGGCGGGTACAATAATATAATTAACAGCAACACCAATTTACTAAACACAACTTCGGGTTATGTTTACGCTCAAAACAACTGGTGGGGTTCATCAAATCCTGCAAACTTCTTAATTTCCGGCGGACCGGTATCTTATTCCCCTTACAGAACAAGCTCTGTAAATGTTCCACAGCCCGCGCTCAGTAAAATAAACGGCGGTAACCCTGAAGAACCTGTAAAAGAAAAAGAAGTTCCAATGGTAGCCGAACTTGATAAAGCATATTCCTTAGCATATTCAGGCAATATTGAAGAAGCGAGAGCAATATGCTTAAATCTTGTAAATGATTACCCTGATTACGCTGTTTCATATAATGCATTAAATCTTCTGAAAGAAACCTACACTGAAAATGAGTTGACTTCCAAAGAAAACGCTTATAAATCAATATTCAACAGCAAGAGCAAAAAAGATTTATATGCTTTAGCCGGTTTAATGCTGGCAGATTTGGATAAGGAAAACAAACTGAAACAAATTGATGAAGTAATTGAAAATTACAAAGGTGAAAGCATTGTTGAACTTGCGTTATTCGATAAATTGGTTTACTACACTTTCGAATTACAGGATATAGAAAAAGCCCGCGAAATATCAGATGAACTGGATAAACAGTTCCCTAATTCGCAGGGAGCAATAGAAGGACATAAAATACTTGGCGACGAAAAGTATTTCGGTAAAAACGCTATGCAAAAAGACAATTCACAGATAGTTAAAGAAACTCCGGCAGAGTTTGGTTTATTTGATAACTATCCAAATCCTTTCAACCCGACAACAATTATCAAATATCAATTACCAATGAGCAGCATGGTTAATCTTAAAGTTTTCAACATTCTCGGTCAGGAAGTAGCAACACTTGTAAACGAAACACAAGAAGCCGGAAAACACGAAGTAAGATTCACTGCTAATAACCTTTCGAGCGGGGTATATTTCGTTAATATAAGCGCAGGCAGTTTCAATCAGGTTAAAAAAATAATGCTGGCTAAATAATGTATAATGTATAATGATTGTTTGCCCGGCAGCTGCCGGGCATTTTTATAATAAATACAGGAGGTTAAAAAGATGGCTTTACAAAATGATGTATCAATCCAAATTTCCGAAAGTGAAATGATTGAAATCCAGAACGCTGTTAAAACGTTAGAAACAAAACTCCTTCCGCTGCTTAAAACATTAAGTCCGCAGGATAGAAGAAACATAGTAAAAATGGGCGACGGCAGACTGCCGTTTGTAAGAAAAACCTTGAACTATGTGGAATCGAACCCTGAATTTGCTCCAAAATATCTCGATTTGGCAGAATTGAAAAAAGACACTGAACTGGTAAACGAACTTTTGCCTGTATTCCATTCGGTTCAAAAAATATCATCCGGTCTTGACGATACCCTTATGGCAGCCGGAAGCGAAGCTTATGTAGCAAGTCTTTCTTATTATAACGGCATCAAACAGGCGGTAAAAGATAATATTCAATCAGCTAAAACAATTTTTGCCGATTTGAAGCAGGCATTCGAAAGAAACAGTAACGGCGGAGAAACCGCCGAAAAAGACAATAAATAAATCAGGGCATTGCAAAGATGGCATCTTCTAAAAAGATGTCATCTTTATAACTTTCAAAAACAAAACTTCATCTTTAAACAATAAGTATTTATCAAAAAATAACAAACACTCATTCTTTTCTAATCAAGGTTTCATCTGAAAGTAGAATGTTTTATTGAAAAAGGATCACTCATCATTCTATTTTCATAAAGATTCATTGAAAAAGAAGGAAAGTTCATTGAAAAAGCATAAACACTTCACAAATTTTCTGAAAACTTCAACCTCCGGGGATAAACATTGGTCATTTATTGTTCAATATACCGGACATTAAAACAAAAACATTTCAGCAAAAAGGTTAATCATTTAAGAAAAAAGGTTCGCGCTTAAAGCTCAGTGGTTCGGCATTTCTCGAAATATCAGAAAAAATTGAACCTTGGAGCATCAAGATTGAAGAAAAAAGGTGAACCTCTTCAGAAAAATACACAAACTTTTAAGCTTTCAGCATAAACTATTCAGTTCGGTAGTTTAATTATGAAGATTTGTGCTTTTCGCATAATAGGAACTTACAGAAATGATAGCATCATATAATTCTGTCGAGACGTTCTAATGAACGTCTCGTTTTTTACGCCATCCCAAATCAAATGTTACTAATGAATGATCCCTTTATATGAACCATTTGTTCAGACAAAATAAAATTTTCTCTCTTCTATTGACCAAATGCTATCATAAATTGTTGTTCGAGGCGTTCATTTGAGACGTTCAGTAGAACGTCTCTGCAAACACTTTTTTTGAAGAGTTAAATTCATTTTATAAAGCAGGTAAAAGTCAATCGAAATATGCCGGCAGACTAATATTTTTATAATGTTCTAAAACAATGCCTAAATGCTTTTCATTCGTCCTGTTAACCGACAGCTCCGGCAGATTGGAAAATTCGAAAAACCGGGCATCTAAAGTTTCATCGCTAGGGGTTGCTTCGCCACCGAGAAACTCACAAAGAAAAACAATTTTAAATGCGTGAAAAAATTCAAGAGGTCTGCCGGAACGGTTCGCATCAAAAACGCCGATTACTTTAACGGCTTTAACATCGTACCCGCTTTCCTCTTTACATTCCCTTACTGCAACTTCCGAGGGAATATCGCCAACATCTGCCCAGCCGCCAGGCATTGCCCAGCAATTATCGGTTCTTTCCTGCACCAAAAGAATTTTCCCGTCCTTTACAACGGCAGCACGAACATCAATTTTTGGCGTTGCATAACCGGGCTGCTGCATAAATATTTTTTCTGTCGCGGCTTTATCCAGATTAGTATGCTGGTTCATTATTTCTGCAGCAATTTCCATAAACCGGGTATATCTTTCTTTATCGTATCCGGTTTGCGAAAATGCTAATCCGGTTTGACTTAACGATTGAATTTCGCGGGCAATTTCCAGCCATTTCATAAATAAATTTCTCCATTTTTGCTGCTTTCAAAGATAAGAAAAACTAATACAAATATTTCATTCCGGATAAAAAATCCTAACCTTGATTGATAATTTAATTTAAAGGAATTATTCGGCGGCAAATTTAAGTTTGATATGAATAATTTCGGGGCGGTTTACAGTGCGCACCGGAGGACCCCATCCGCCTAATCCGCTTGAGATATAATAATTTGTATTATCTTTTTTTAATAATCCCCAGCTCTTTTCGTAAACCAGCGCTGTAATTAAATTCAAAGGCCAAAGCTGTCCATGATGCGTATGTCCCGAAAGCTGAAGATCAATACCTGCTTTACGCGCTTCATCAAGATTAAACGGCTGATGATCCATCAATATTACAGGGAAATTGAAATTTACATTTTCAATTACATCTTTCAGTATTTTGCGGGGTTTCCCTCCGAAATTTGCAGAAGAAGAATCCTCTCTGCCGGCAATGTAAAAACTGTTATCAATAAAAACCGATGTATCTCTTATTATTTTAATTTTATGTTTTTTAAGAAATTCAACAGCTTTTTCTGCTCCGCCGATATATTCGTGATTGCCGGTAACAGCGTAAACGCCGTACTTTGCCTTAAGCATTTCAAGCGAGCTCCCCATATTGTCTTCCAAAACGGGCGCAATATCTTCATCAATAATATCGCCGGGCAATAAAATAATATCGGGTTTTAAGGAATTTATTTTTTCGGCAAACATTTCCATCTTTTTCCTGCCTATTATCGTTCCCAAGTGAATATCCGAAGCCACGGCAATATTTAACTCTTTCAGACTGCCCGCGGATTTGTTTATCGGTATTTCATACTTTCGGATTACAGGGAAATATGTGTTTATATGTCCGGCAAAAACCAGCACCGAAGAAATTACAATTACAGTCCAAGCCGCGGCAGTTTTGCTTTTTTCGGGATTATTAGTAATGAACGAAGGAAAAATTCCGAACCAGTGATTTAAAAGCCGCAGTTCATCTATAAAAACAAGCATTATCAGAATATACAGCATAAATGCCATCCAGAAGGAACCTGTCCATATAAGTATTTCGGAAACCGGATTTATTGAAAACCTTTCAATTATTCTTCCGGCAAAAAATGACGATGCTAAAATAATTACGGAAATTACTAATATCTTTCTTAATATTAAGCCATCGGGAATGACCTGCAGCCCGCGTCTGATAATGTAATAATTAATTGCCGCGTTAATTAAAAAAACTACGGAAAGAAAAATGATAAAAATAGTAAGTTTCATCAGCTGTATTTTTTAAGGGTTCAACTCTTTATTTTATTATAAAGTTCAATATATTTTTGTGCCGAAATATCCCAGCTGAAATCCATACTCATTGCATTTTTCTGAATTTTACGCCATCTTGTCTGGTCCTTGAAAACTTTAATTGCCCGTTTTAAAGCTTTAACCATTTCCTTCCCGTCAAATTTCTCGAAAACAAACCCTGTTCCGTTGCAGTTTTTCTTTTTTTCATCGCAATCAATTACAGTATCTGCAAGTCCGCCTGTTTTGCGTACAACGGGAATTGTACCGTATTTAAGAGAATAAATTTGATTTAAGCCGCACGGCTCGTACATCGAGGGCATAAGATAAATATCCGATGCTGCTTCAATTCTGTGCGCAAGTTCTTCGTTGGAGCCTGTGTAAAGTTTAAATTTATCGGGATATTCAAAAGAAATTCCTCTTAAAAATTTCTCATATTTCCCGTCGCCGGCGCTCAGAAAAATATATTTGGCATCAAGTTCAAGCATTTTATCAATCTGCTCAATTATTAAATCAAATCCTTTTTGCGAAACCATCCTGGAAATAAGACCAATAAGCGGAACTGTTTCAGAAAACTCAATTCCGGAAATTTTCATCAGCTGTTTTTTATTTTCTGCTTTGCCTTCAATTTTATCGAAACTGTATTTTTCCCATAAATGATCATCAAATTCCGGATTCCAAACATTATAATCAATTCCGTTAAGAATTCCGTAAAGAACATCTTGCCTTTTTTCAAGAATTTCGTGCATTCCTCCGCCGAATTCTTCGGTAAGAATTTCCTTTGCGTAAGTCTGGCTTACGGTGCTTATGCTGTCGGCAAACATCAATCCGGTTTTAAGGAAACTTACCTGCTCGTACCATTCAATAGGTCCCATAGGTCCGAAATGATCGGGGTTGATGTCGCCGGCTTTTACAGTTTCCGGTGGAAAATTTCCCTGATATCCGATATTATGAATTGTAAAAAGAGTTTTAGTTGATTTAAAAATACTATCCCAAGCATAATTTTCTTTTATATAAAGCGGAATTAAACCGGTCTGCCAGTCGTTACAGTGAATTATATCGGGACTGAACTTCAGCCGCTGCATTGCTTCGAGCACACCTTTGCAAAAACATATAAATCTTTCTGCTTCGTCACTTTCGTTAGAATATATGGTTTCCCGCTGAAAATAATCAGGGCAATCGATAAAGTAAGCTTTTACATCAGTGTCCGGAAAAACAGTTTCGAACAAACCGGCAGCATGGTTTTTTCCATTTACTTTAATGTAAAAATCTGCAATTCCAGGACTTTTTTTAATTTTATGTTTTCGGTAATCAATAAGACTGTAAAGCGGAAGGAAAACTCTAACATCTGCGCCATGTGTTTTTAATTTTAATGGCAAAGCTCCTGCAACGTCTGCTAATCCACCGGTTTTTATAAACGGAACAACTTCGCTTGAACAAAAGGCGATATTCATAAAATCCTCCTTGTCTTACTGATTTCTGCAAAAATCGTTTTTATATTAAAATATATCATCGAAACTCGAAATGTTCAAGAAAACAGCAAAATATATCTTTATTACGATTTAAAAGAATTGTAGTGTAAATATAAGTAATTATTTTTATTTTAAGTTTAAATTTAATTCATAATTGACATCAAACTGAAAAGATATTATGAGACGATTTACTAAAAATGCTGCATTAAAAACCGCTTTGTTTTATTTGTTGTTTGGCGGATTATGGATTGTTTTATCGGATGGAATTCTTGCAGTTTTAACAAACTCTCCTCAGTCTTTATCAAATTTACAAACAATTAAAGGATGGTTCTTTGTTTGTATCACTTCACTTCTTCTGTTTTTTTATGTTAAACGCCTTTTTACACAAAAAGAGCAATCAATAAAAGATTTGGAAAAAATTAAACAGGAACTTCAAAAAAGCGAAGAGAAATACCGGTTATTAATTGAAAATCAGACTGACCTTGTTGTAAAAATAGATGGGAAAGGAAAATTTGTTTTTATAAGTCCCTCCTACCTTAAAGTTTTCGGTAAAAACGAAGAAGAACTTTTGGGAAAAAGTTTTTTGCCCCTTGTTCATCCCGATGACCAGAAGAAAACCGAAGAGGAAATGCAAAAACTATACAACCCTCCTTACAACTGCTATATTGAACAGCGGGCTTTAACTGTTAATGGCTGGAGATGGTTTGCATGGTCTGATAACTCTATTGTATCCGAAAACGATGAAATTTCTGCAATTATAGGTGTAGGGCGCGATATTACCGAGCAAAAACAAGCAGAACTTGAGCTGATGGATGCCAAGGAAAAAGCCGTTGCAGCAGACAAAATCAAATCGGAGTTTCTTGCTCAGATGTCGCACGAAATAAGAACTCCGATAAACACAATATTAAATGCAGTTTCTCTTATCCGGGAAGAGGTTGAAGATAAGTTCGATGATTTAAGTGAATTGTTTCCTATTCTTAATAATGCGGGAGCAAGAATAATTAAAACTATCGACAGTATTCTAAATATGTCCGAACTTCAGCTGGGAATTTACGAACCTCACTTTAAAAAAATCGATCTTGATATTGATATTCTTCGTTACTTGATTGCTGAATTTAAATATGCCGCTGATAATAAAAAACTCGGGTTAAACATTATAATAAATACAAGAGATACTGAAATAATAGGTGATTCTTACAGTATTAACCAGATTTTTACAAACCTTTTGGATAATGCAATTAAATATACCACCACTGGCAAAATAGATGTATTGTTATTCCGCAACAGCGATAACAGATTAGTGGCTGAAGTGCGTGATACAGGAATTGGAATAAGCGAAGATTTTATGGAGAAAATGTTTCTTCCATTTTCGCAGGAGCATCAAGGATATACACGTCAATACGACGGTAACGGGTTGGGACTGGCTCTTATAAAACGTTACTGCGAAGTAAATAAAGCCGAAATAACTGTAGAAAGTAAAAAAAATGAAGGGACTATTTTCAGAGTAGTATTTAACCAATAAAAAAATGATTCTTTAATGAACGATTGCTAAATAATAATGTTATATTTTCATACATTTCGCACTGTAAATAAAAAAAACCGGATATGAAAAATTTTAACATTCCCCTGCATTATAAAAGTTCTATAATTTCCCAGATAAAAGAAATACGAAAACAAAGAGATCCAAGAAAGCGCGATTTTGCACCGACTATTCTTAATTTCGGTCCAGTAGAATATTTAATTGCCCGGCATTTCGGCTTTTGTTACGGAGTTGAGAATGCTATTGAAATTGCTTACCGCACAATCAACGAAAATCCAGGTAAAAGGATTTTTCTTTTGAGCGAAATGATTCACAATCCCGGTGTTAATAAGGATCTTCTTCAGAAGGGAGTCCGGTTCCTGATGGATACTTCAGGAAACCAGTTAATAAGCTGGGAAGAATTAAATAAAGAAGATATTGTTATAATTCCTGCCTTTGGAACAACAATAAAAATAGAAAAAAAACTTAAGGAACTTGGAATAAATCCATATTCCTATAACACTACTTGCCCGTTTGTTGAAAAAGTTTGGAACAGAGCAGTATCGCTGGGGGCTAAAGATTATACGATCATAATTCACGGAAAATACAATCATGAAGAAACGAAAGCTACTTTTTCGCATAGTATTCAAAATTCGGCTTCGGTTATTGTACGTAATATAAAAGAAGCGAAAGTTCTTGCTGATATTATATTGGGCGAACAGCCGCTGTCTTATTTTTTCGAATATTTCGATTTAAAATATTCCGATGGTTTTAATCCCGAAAAAAATCTTCAGCGGATAGGTGTTGTTAATCAAACCACAATGCTTGCATCGGAAACTCAGGAAATATCAGAACTTATAAAAGAAGCTTTAATAAAAAAATACGGGGCAGAAAAAATAAGCGATCATTTTGCCGATACGCGCGATACTCTTTGTTATGCTACAAACGACAATCAAAATGCAACTTACGGACTTTTAGAACACAATGCCGATTGTGCCATTGTTGTCGGCGGTTACAACAGCTCAAATACTTCGCATCTTGTAGAGCTTCTCGAAGAAAAGTTTAAAACTTATTTTATTAGTTCTGCCGAAAAAATAATTTCGCAAGATTCTGTTCTTCATTATGATTTGAAAAATAAACAAGAAATTTTAAGCGGCGAATTTCTTTCTTTCCGGAATAAATTCCGGATAATACTTACAAGCGGAGCTTCGTGCCCCGATGCAGCTGTAGACGAAGTAATAATTAAAATTTTATCATTTTACAAAAACACCAAAGAAATAGGTGAAGTGTTAAATGAAATTTCCGGCTGATTTTTATAAAAGACTGAGCTGTTTTAAAATGCTGGTTAGTTTATTTGAATCGGAAACAGTAAAACAAACACGCCACCATTTGTTTTTAATTTTTACACGGTAAATAATTTCCCGCGAACTTCTTCGTAAATCCGCCGGAAACCAATCCTTAAAATTACCCGTTCCATTAAGCCGGTATCTCCCGTTCCAAATATTCGGTTGAAGCAGAGTGATTTTCTCAATTTCCTTAAGTTTAAGCTCTCTCTCTTTTTTAAAGGGCACAAAATAATTTTTGAACTTGACGGTGTTTTCAGTCAAGTCGATAAACTCATCGGTGTACAAGTAATTTTGGCTCATACTGACTGCTCTTCAATTTGAATTGAACATTATCAAAAAAGCAATTTTAAAGAATAAAAACAACATAAATTTAATCAGCAGAATTGTGGTATTTTAAGTAAAAAACAACGATAATTCTATGTGATTTAAAGCTGCGGCTGAAATTTATTTTAAATAAATATATTACAGAATAATAAAAATTAAAAAATCTTTTGTATTTTTGTAGCCGTAATTTGTAAAAAGAAATAAAAACCTTCAGTTTGATTTATTTTCTTTCCTTTGTGTCAGCTGATATTAAAACTTACAATTTATTTATTTTGGAATAATTCCATAAGCAGTTTAAAAATTGGAGAAGACTTTGCAGGAAATAAGAAACATAGCAATAATAGCACACGTAGACCACGGCAAAACAACACTTGTTGACCAGATGCTGAAACAATGTAATGTTTTCAGAGATAATCAGCAGGTTGCAAAAAGAGTGCTCGATTCGAACGACCAGGAACGTGAGCGCGGTATTACAATATTAGCTAAAAATATCAGCATCCCTTATAAAGGGACAAAAATAAACGTGATTGATACTCCGGGTCACTCCGATTTCGGCGGAGAAGTTGAACGTGTGTTAAAAATGGCTGACGGCGTTATTTTGCTTATCGACTCGTTTGAAGGACCGATGCCGCAGACGCGTTTTGTTCTTAAAAAGGCATTAAGTCTTCATTTAAAACCGATTGTAGTAATAAATAAAGTTGACCGCCCGGATAACCGTCCTCTTGAAGTTCTTGATGAAGCATACGATTTATTTATAGATTTAGGAGCAGATGAACACCAGCTCGATTTCCCGGTAATCTATGCAAGCGCAAAATCCGGCTGGGCTGTAAAAGAATTAAAGGATGAACGTAAAGATATAATTCCCTTGCTGGATACAATAATAAAACATATTCCCGTACCGCCTTTTATTGAAGGTCCTGTAAAAATGCAGGTTACTACAATCGATTACAACGATTATGTCGGCAGAATAGGAATTGGAAGAATTTACAGGGGAACATTAAAAGCAAACGATAAACTTAGCATTATAAAAAGAAACGGGGACATTAAACCTATAACACTCAGACAAATGATGCTGTTTGAAGGGTTAGGAAGAGTAGAAGCAGAAGAAGCACGTTGCGGAGATATTTGCGCTTTGGTAGGCATTGAAGGCGTTGAAATTGGCGATACTGTAACCGATGCCGAAAATCCGGAACCATGTCCTATAGTGACGATTGACGAACCTACAATCAGCATGTCTTTTATGGTAAATAATTCGCCGTTTTATGGTCAGGACGGAAAATATGTTACTTCGCGGCAGGTACGCGACAGACTGTTTAAAGAACTTCAATCGAATGTTGCATTAAGGGTTGAAGAAACAAGCTCGCCGGATACTTTAAAAGTATCAGGACGCGGCATTCTTCATCTTTCGGTATTTATAGAAAATATGCGCCGCGAAGGATACGAGCTTCAAGTGGGTGCGCCGAAAGTAATATATAAAGAAATTGACGGCAAGAAAGCTGAACCGATTGAAATACTTGTAATTGACGTTCCATCCGAAAGCGCTGGAAAAGTAATTGAAATTGTAAGTCAGAAAAAAGGCGAAATGATAAAGATGGAACCTAAAGGAAATATAACCCATCTCGAGTTTCATATTCCTTCGCGCGGACTGATGGGATTACGAAACAGAATCCTTACAGCTACTTACGGTGAAGCAATAATGCATCATCAGTTTTATCAGTATGAATATTTTAAAGGATCAATTCCGCAAAGGCAGAACGGTGTGCTGATATCAATGGAAAAAGGTCCTTCAACTGCGTATGCTATTAATTCTTTGCAGGACAGGGCTAAATTTTTTATAGATCCCGGCGATATTGTTTATGCTGGGCAGATTGTTGGAGAGAACAGCAAAGAGAACGATATGGAAGTGAATGTGCAGCGTGGTAAAAAGCTTACAAATATGCGCGCTTCAGGTTCCGATAAAGCTGTAAAAATTACTCCTGCAATAAAAATGACCCTCGAAGAATGCATGGAATATATAAATGAAGATGAACTTGTGGAAATTACCCCAAAATCAGTAAGAATAAGAAAATTACATCTCGATACGCACGAACGCAAAAGATATAATCTTAAAAAACTTGGTTTGACATAAACCAGAATTATAATGTTTTCTGCAAGAGGGTGTGACTTCATTCACAAATGGATTTATAAAAATTGTTTACTATTCCTTTTGTGATTTGAGGTTAAAATGGATAGCAATACAGTGGAAGAAGTAAAAAAAATAAGTATACCTAAGATAAACGGCGAAGAATATATAATAAATTATTTTATTATTCCTTTTAGAGCAGGGCTTTACGGTTTTTTAATATTTTTTGGAATATTGTTTGTAACCAAGCTTATGGGTCATGTAATTGGAACCCAAAAAACGTTTATAATTTCGGCAAGCGATTTTCTTTTATCGTTTATTGGATTTGTACCGATTTTTATGATAAGATTTCTTAAAAATTTCAGAAAAAATGATAATTAGGAAACAGATTCCTGATTTAATTTTTCAGTACGCTCGGCAAGTTTCAGCTTTTCAATCATCTCATCGATGTGCCCTTCAATAAAATTAGACAGACTGTATAATGTCAAGCCTATACGATGATCGGTAACCCTGTTCTGAGGAAAATTGTATGTCCTTATTTTATCACTCCGGTCTCCGCTTTTTACAACTGACTTCCGCTGCTGTGAAATCTGAGAATCGTATTCCTGCTGTTTCATATCAAAAAGGCGTGTTTTTAATACTTTCATAGCCTTAATTTTATTTTTCAGCTGCGATCTTTCATCCTGGCATTGAACTACAAGTCCCGTAGGAATATGTATAATTCTTATAGCAGTTTCAACCTTGTTTACATTTTGTCCGCCTGCACCGCCGCTCCGGAAAACATCAATCCGTAAATCGTTAGGATCAATATCAACCTGAACATCTTCAGCTTCGGGCATAACAACAACCGATGCTGCCGATGTATGAATTCTTCCGCTGGCTTCTGTTGCCGGAACTCGCTGAACGCGGTGAACCCCGTTTTCGTATTTAAGCGAGCCGTAAACACCGTTACCGTTAAGCGAAAATACGACTTCTTTTATACCGCCCATTTCTGCTTCGCTCATATCAATTATTTCGTAACTCCATCCCTTTATATCGGCAAAACGTGTGTACATCCTGAAAAGGTCGCCAGCAAAAAGTCCGGCTTCTTCTCCTCCGGTTCCGGCACGTATTTCCATTATAATATTTTTATTGTCGTTCGGATCTTTTGGAATAAGAATAATTTTAATTTCTTCTTCAAGAGCTACTTTTTTTGCCTCAAGTTCAGGCATTTCAATTTCGGCAAGTTCTTTAAGTTCATTATCTTCCGAAAAACGGATTATCTCAAAATTTTCTTCGAGATTTTTACAGATTTGCGAATATTTGTTGTAAACTTCAACAATTTCCAAAAGTTCGCTGCGTTCTTTGCTAAGCGCTATTAATTTTGAAGGGTTTGCCTGTATCGACGGGTCGGAAAGCATTTCATCAATCTTCTTAAATTTTTCGGCAACAGCCCGCAATCTTTCTAAATAATCCATTTTTTCACCAAAATTAAGGAGCAAAATATACTAAACTTTACCGATAAAAACTAAGCTATTATCAGGTTCACTCAGGCAAAATCTCTTAATTTTTTAAGATATTCTGCCTGGATTGAAATATCGGGTATGTATGTTTCTGTATTAAGGGATATCTTAACGATGCCGCATTTTTCAAACATATCGTCGAGTGCGGAAAACATATTTATATTGCCCAAGTTGTTATCGCGTAAGTAATGAACCAGCTTAAGCGTTCGGAATCCGTCGAACCAAAATCTTTTTTGTTTACTTATCTGCTCAAAACCGCATGAGGTTTTTACTATTTTAATCCAGCTCGAATTAAAATCATTAATTTCTAAAAATACTTTGAGCATAGGGTTAATTTTTTCTGCGTGTTCCATGTAATATTCGGCAGTTTCTATTTTAGAATCCAGAAAAATAGAATTCCACTTTTTTAAAATCTCAAAAATTTCCGGATGATAAAGCAGGTAATGATCTTTATCTTCGTTAAGAAATTTGTAAACCCCTTTTCCGGTACCGAAAGGAACACGGAATGAAGTCCGGGGTGAAGGAAAGACTGTCGTTTCGGATATCCTCTTGATTTCAGCGGTTTTAGAAAGCTTTTCCAAAAAGTAAAAATCTTCGGCGGCTTTGCGTTTGTTCATCCCTTGTATTTTTATATAGGATTTATAGTTGCACACAATAGTTGAGCCCACCGTATCGAAAGCGTAAGGAGAACCTGCATATTTTAATCCGAGAACGTAATAACGCATAAAAATTTCGTAACAGATAATTGCTCTCTGGTTCATTTCGCTGGTTGCCTGCTGATGTGCGAAATTTACATAACCGGCAGACATTTTTCCACCGGAAAAAGCTTTGAATACAGCAGAGAAATAATTTTTTTCAACAATACAGTCGGCATCAAGGCACACAAGAATATTTTCTCCTGCTGAATTATAATCGAATATTCGTAAAGCTTCATCCATCCCGGTTTTGCGGGCAAGCCCCACACCGGCATCTTTCTCATCAAATTCATTTCCCGGGGAAGAAGCATCGATAAGAGAAAATTGCAGTTTACGCGGAATATTTTTTTTAAGGTGCCCAATCAGTTTTGCATTATCCTTTTTTATTTCGGCAGAAGCCGAATTTGAATTATTTACAACAACAATTACAATAACTTCATTTATATTTTCGCAATCATTTTCTAAAAGCGATTTTTCGAGTAGTAAGAAATTATCGTATTCGCAAATTGCGGGAATAACCACTGCCATTTTATATTTTTTGCGGGGAACTTTAGAAAGATGGTATTTATCGCAGCCGAATCTTTTAAGGTACTTCTCAACATCGGCAGGAAGATTAAAACACATTAAAATTATCCTTTGCCAAAGTTAATATTTTATCGTAATCAGTATTCTTAAACCAGTGGATTTTAACTCCTTCGCGTTCCATTTTCCGGAACCAGGTCATCTGTCTTTTTGCAAACTGATGAATTGAAGTGTTTAGTTTTTGAAACATATCGTTGTAGTTAATTTCCCCCTTAAGGTACATTGCTAGATATTTATATTCGAGCCCGAAAAACATTAGTTTATCATATGAAACACCGCTTTCAATCAGCTTTTCTGCTTCTTCAATCATCCCATTTTTTAAGCGAAACTTAAGCCTTTCGGTAATGTTTTTCCTGATTATTTCCCGGTCATCAGTAATCCCGAAAGTGAAAGAATTTATTCCGGAAGTTTTATAAGGATGACTTTCATTTTCTGCTTCTTTAACCATAATTGCTTTTACTATGCGCGCTTTATCAGTTAAATCTGTTGTATTATGTAATTTAGGATTTAATTTATTCAATATGTATTTCAGATCGTTTTCTGAACGAGTATGCAATTCTTGGAATCTGCTGCTGCTGAAATCAACTTGTGCCATTTTATAATTTTGTAAAACCGAGCTTAAATAAAGTCCGGTGCCGCCTGCTAAAACCGGAATCTTTTTCCGCAAAGAAATGTCTTTAAAAGCTGTATTAAAATATTTACGGAAATCGAATAAAGAAAATTCTTCGAGCGGACTGCAAATATCAATAAGATGATATTTGATAAACTTGCCGTTTACGGAATAATCTGCAATGTCTTTTCCCGTCCCAATGTCCATTCCGCGATAAACCTGCCGCGAATCTGCAGAAATAATTTCTCCGCCAGTATCGTAAGCAAGATTTGCGGCAATACGGGTTTTACCGATTGCTGTAGGTCCGAGAATAGTGATAAGATTATAATTCATTAGATGAATTTTTTAAGAATCGGAAGAATAATTGTAAATTCGCTGAAACTGTTCAATTCGCTTGCAAACAAAATTCTGCCTCCGTGGCTTTCCACAATCTTTTTTGTGATTGATAAACCAAGTCCCGAACCGTTAGTTTTTCCATACGAAAAAAGAGGTTCAAAAATTTTATTTTTAACTGAATTTGGAATGCCAATTCCGCGGTCGAGAAAACTTATATGCACATTGTCGCCTTCAACTTGAGTTTTAATATAAAGTTTACCCCCGTTTGGCATGGCTTCGCAGGCGTTGCGGACAAGATGAAGAAAACACTGGTAAAATTCGCGCTCGTCAATTTTAAGTTTAACATCTTCATCTAATGTTAATTGGACAGAAGTTTTACGGGTTGCCAGATAAATTTCCATTTTCTTCATAAAATCTTTAACCAATTTATTAAGGTTAATTATTGAAGTGCGGAGTACATTATCATCTTCGGCAAGCATTGAAAGAGATTTTACCAGTTCAATTACGCTGTCGAGCTGTTCCTGCAGCATATTTAAAATATTTTCGGCAAAATCGGGCAGCCCTCGGTTTTGCAGATGCTGGGCGTATTTCTTACTGATAAGTACAGGCTGCTTTATATCTTCAATTAAAAAATTAATCAGCTTATGCAGCGATGCTTTTCGTTCGGCTTTAATTTTAATATCAATAAGTTCCGAATTTTCAATAGCAATTGCACAATTGATGCTCATTAAATTCAGTATTTCTTCATCAAGTTTTCCGAATTGCCCGTTTTTGCTGTTTAAAAGCTGTAAAACGCCTATAACTTTCCCATTACGATTATTTATAGGGTAACACAGCATATTGGTAGTATAATATCCCATAATGTCATCGTAAACAGGATTATGCCGTTTATCTTCCTGAACATTTAAAATGTTCAGAATCTGGTTATTTTGGGCAACCCATCCGGCAATTCCTTCACCTATGCGGAGCTTAATTTCGCGCATTTCGGATTCAAGAGCAATTTTAGACCATAAAATTCCGTTAGTGTAATCAACGATATAAAGTGTTACCCTGTCTGCCGATGTTAAATCCTGAACAATATTTACAATTCCCAAAAGTACTTCATCAAGTTTATTTGTAGAATTTACAACCTGCATTGCTTCAATAATTTTTATCAGCTTCTTTTCATCAATTTTATCTTTTGTTATTTCCGGTTGCAAAATAAAATTTTCGGCAGTTTTTTTTCCTGTTTTTTCCTTTTTAGGTTCGCGGTTTTTCCGTTTATTCAGCACGTGTTTCGAGTTTATTCCCAGTTCTGCAAGCAAATCTGCATCAATATCTGTAGGAAGAGGTTTAAAATCTTCATTTACAGTAACTTCAGTTTTTATATCTGCAAAATATTTATCTTCCAGTGAATAACAAAGATTATTAAGAATTGCATAATCCTGCTTTACAAGAAATTCAATTTCGTCCTTATGTACCTTTATAAGGTACGAATCTTTTAATGCAACGGCATTAGATAATCTTGCAGAATTTTCTGCCATTTCCTTATAGCCGAACAGAATATTATCCGATAGAAGTATTGATTTTTTTTCCGGCAATTCGGGAAAACTTAAATTTATTTGTCCCGATACTATAAGAAAAATCATATCAGCCGGATCGCCTGTACGATAAATAAACGATCCTTCTTTATAAGAATTCAGCTCGAGTTTCAGGCTATTGAAATTAATTTTATTCAGATCTATGCCGGCAAAAAGGAGGTTATTTTCGAGGGTTGTTCGTAGTTGATTTTTCATACTCAATATTTTAGTTTAACGGAAAATAATAAAAAAAATCACTACTAACCGAGAAAAAAAGCAGGAGCTACCACGAAAGTAGCTCCCAAATGTCGTAATTTTGTTTAGCCAAAAACAAAGAAAAACGACATGAGCAAAGATACAGAAATAAAATTAGTCGGTCAG
>JAAYAN010000077.1 GCA_012719345.1 Ignavibacteria bacterium
CCTCCCTAAAATGAAGATAACAATAGCAGAAATGAAAAAAGAGAAGTCTATTCAAAGAAGTATCCAATTATCATATAGAGTTGGCAAGCTTTAAAACAAATTAAAAAGGAAATTAAAAAATGAAAAGAATGTTTATCATCAGTATGTTTTTAACAGGTTTAATAATTACAAATACTCACGCTCAATCATTATTCGGTTATAAAAACGAAGATGGAAGTATTAGCACAACAATTCAAATTAAAAACGATTTGGTTTTGGATAGTGTTGCGTATTTTCGCGATATGTATGGTACAAAAACAGGATTAACAATTATTTATAAATATGACGAAAATAAAAGAATAACCGAGAGAACAGGACTTGAATATATTACAAAATTTTTTAATCGCAGACCTTATAATATGTCTATAACAGAAAAATTTTACTATAACAATCAAGGAAATGTTGATTCCGTATCAAGAAAATTTATACAGAAAGTTCTCTCCGGTGAAATTGTTATTGATAGCGGCTGGGTGAATATGCCGACACAAAAAATCAATTATGATTCCTTGAATAGAATAGTATCGGATATTTGGCCTCAAGGAAAAGAAAACCCAGGAATTGAAATTTCTTATGATTATGATTCAAATGGAAATTGCACAACAATAACAACCACCAGATCATTGGGCGGAACAACTATTGAAGATATTAAATATGATTCGTTAAACAGAATTATATTAAAAGATAGACAAAATTATTATTCTGATTCCTATATAGAATATTACCGAGATATATATGAATATGATTCTTCTGGAAGTATTAAAATCACATATCAACTTAGTATAGAAGAAGAACAACCAATAAAATATAGTAACTCATCTCAATGGCAATTCCAATTTGATGAAAACGATAGATGCATTCAAGAAACACTTAATTCATTTTCGACTTTTGATTCAACTTGGCACCCAGTGCAAGAAATGGCTATAAATTATGATGGAGAAAAAATATTTGAAGCGGGTCTTGCTGAAGTAAGATACAATACAAACGGTAACCTTGACACAGTATTTGTAAGGCATGCGACTAATTCAAGTTCATTGGTCCAATCGATAGATTTAGTAGATAACTTCGGGAATAAATTTGATAATCTTGTTAGATATCCAATTACTGTTTTTTATTACAGCAACGGAACTGTAGATTACAAACAAGAATACAATAAAGCATTAGATTTTGAACTGAGCCAAAACTACCCGAACCCTTTTAACCCGACTACAATGATCAGTTATCAATTACCAATGAACAGTTTTGTTAATTTAAGAGTTTACGATATTTTAGGGCGGGAAGTAGCAACACTTGTGAACGAACAAAAACCAGCAGGAAATTACGAAGTGAAGTTTGATGCTTCGAATCTTTCTTCAGGCGTGTATTTGTACAAACTGCAGGCAGGGGACTTCACTGCGGTAAAGAAATTGATGCTGGTTAAATAGAGTAATTTATAAAATGGAATTAACCTTAAAGGTCGCTTAGTTTTTGACCTTTAAGGTTAGAATCTTGACAAAAATAATTAAAAATGCATAACCAAACCTTTAAGAAAGAAACAAGTTTTCTTAAAGGTTTCTTTAATTTTCAATGCTCCCCGTATTTCTTTTCACCGGCTTCTATTTTAACACTCAAAAAGTTCTCTTTGTGCGGCAGGGGACAGGTTGCGTATTTTGTAAGCGCGCAAGGCGGGTTGTAGCTTTTGTTAAAATCTATTATTACGTTTCCTAAACTATCGGGAGCATCCGAATATAAAAATCTGCCAGCTCCGTAAGTTTCATCACTGTTTGTTTCATCAGCAAAAATTATAAATAGCCTGTCTTTCCCAATCGGTTCCAAAGTGTATTCTTTATCGAACAAATTAAAAAATATTTTCCCGTAACTTGTATCCTGCGTTGTCGTGCCAAGTACAGTAGGGATTGTAATAATTTTGGGTTGCGGATATGGTTTAAACTTCGCAGTAATTTTATATTCTTTATCCACCGGGTATCTTTCAATGCCTTTAAAGTTTTTTGCTGCCTCATTATTTAAATCACGGAAGCGGATTCCCATTTTGCCGTCCCTGTTTATTAAATTCCATCTGATATTATTGTAACTAAAATATTGAATATCGCCCGAAAGATCGTCTCTCATTACTATTTCCGTAACTGATGAATCGCCAAGTTTTATGTTTACATCTTTATTTGAAATTAAGGTAACAATTCCGTCTTTAAGCAGAAATATTCCCATCACATCCGGTATGTTTTTGCCGGAAACAACAATATCATTTTTATCGGAAGAACCGAAAGAATTATCGCCTTTTTTAAGCCAGAATCTCCCGATAAGATTAAGCCAGCCGTCATCAGCTTTCAGTCTTTCAACTCGTTTTTTATGCCATTCGTTAAGTTCGTTAATATATTTAAAATCTGCGTCCGTTTGTTTTTTACATCCGGAAATAAGGATAAGAATTAAAATAAAGTGAAAGAATTGCCAAAACTGTTTAATCATTTAATCCCCGTTAAATGTTAATAATTATTTTAATACAAAAATATTCATATTTTATTCACTAATACGAATATTTGCAATCACATAAAACAAAATAGCGAATAATATTGAATTAATGTTTTGGAAATATATTCTGATTTCCTTAATTTTGCGTGATTTATTAAAATTAAAAATAGCAGAAAAAAATGAAATTACAAATACCAGAAATAAAAGCTTTTCTTGAACTTGAAGACGGAAGCCGGTTTGAAGGGAAATTAATCGGTTTCCCGGAATCGAAAGCCGGAGAAGTTGTATTTAATACCGGTATGGTCGGTTATCCCGAAGCGCTTACGGATCCTTCCTACAAAGGACAGATTTTAACTGTTTCGTATCCTTTAGTAGGAAATTACGGTGTTCCTGCTAAAAAAATAACAGGCGGGATTGATATAAATTTTGAATCAGAAAAAATTCACGCCCACGGTCTGGTTATATCCGATTATTCATTTGATTACAGTCATCATTCAGCGGTTCAGTCTCTTTCAACTTGGCTTTACGATAACCATATTCCGGGAATTTACGATATTGATACACGGATGATGACAAAAATTTTACGCGAAAAAGGCTCGATGCTCGGCAGAATTATAGTTGAAAATAATTCAGTGGACTTTTCCGACCCAAACAAAGAAAATTTGGTTGCTCAGGTTTGTCCCGAAAAAACAGAAGTTTACGGAGACGGAAATAAAACAGTAATACTAATAGATTGCGGATGCAAAACAAGTATCTTAACCGATCTTTTGAAAAGAGGCGTAAAAGTAAAACGGGTTCCTTTCAACTTTAATTTTATAGGGGAAGAATTCGATGGAGTTCTTATTTCCAATGGTCCTGGCGACCCGGCTGTATATAGGAATATAGTTGACTCAGTAAAACATCTTCTTACGTTAGGGAAACCAGTTATGGGAATTTGCCTTGGCCATCAGATACTTTCTCTTGCCGCCGGTGCAAAATCCTTTAAAATGAAATACGGTCACCGAAGCCAGAATCAGCCGGTTCAGGATAATATTAATAAAAGATGTTTTATCACTTCGCAAAATCACGGCTATGCAGTTGATGTGAATGAATTGCCGAAAGATTGGATAAATTGGTTCAGCAACTTAAATGACGGCACAAACGAGGGAATCCGCCATAAAAGTCTTCCGTATATGAGCGTTCAGTTTCACCCCGAAGCTTGTCCCGGACCCGTAGATACAGCTTACATTTTTGATGAATTTATAAATTTAATGAAATAATATGAAAAAAAAATATAACAAAGTTTTAATTCTCGGAAGCTCTGCGCTGAAGATAGGCGAAGCCGGAGAATTCGATTATTCAGGAAGTCAGGCAATAAAAGCTCTTAAAGAAGAAGGCATTGAAACCGTTCTTATAAATCCGAATATTGCAACAATACAGACTTCCGATCATCTTGCAAGCAAAGTTTATTTTCTTCCTGTTACAACGGAATTTGTAGAAAGAATTATAATCAAAGAAAAACCTGATGGCATATTGCTGAGTTTTGGCGGACAAACAGCTTTAAATTGCGGAGTTGATCTTTATCTTAAAGGAATACTCGAAAAGCATAATGTTGAAGTTCTTGGAACGCCGGTTGAAACAATTATAAATACCGAGGACCGCGCAAAGTTCAATAAAAAGCTTGATGAAGTTGGAGTTACGTACCCTAAAAGCAAAGCTGTAAACACAGTTGACGAAGCTCTTGAAATAAGCGAAAAACTCGGTTTCCCGGTAATTATAAGAATTGCTTACGCGCTTGGCGGACTTGGAAGCGGTGTTTGCCGGAACTGCGAAGAAGTTGTTGCTTTAGCTTCGAAAGCATTATCGTATGCTGAACAGATTTTAGTTGAGGAGTATCTTGAAGGCTGGAAAGAGATTGAATACGAAGTTGTTCGCGATTGCGAGGATAACTGCATAACCGTATGCAATATGGAAAATTTCGATCCGATGGGAATTCATACCGGCGAAAGTATAGTTGTTGCACCCAGCCAGACACTTTCCGATCACGATTATCATAAATTGCGCGAAGTTGCAATCAGAGTGATCAGACATTTAGGAATTGTAGGAGAATGCAATATTCAATATGCATTCAGTAAAGAATCGGATGAATACCGTGTAATTGAAGTTAATGCCCGGCTTTCAAGAAGTTCGGCTCTGGCATCAAAAGCAACCGGATACCCGCTGGCATTTATTGCCGCAAAATTAGCCTTGGGTTATCCGCTTTACGAATTGAGGAACTCAATTACTAAAACTACTTCTGCGTTTTTCGAACCTGCTCTCGACTACATTGTTGTAAAAATTCCGCGCTGGGATTTAAAAAAATTTCGTCACGTAACAACAAAAATCGGTTCTTCAATGAAATCCGTCGGCGAAGTTATGGCAATCGGCAGAAAGTTCGAGGAAGCCTTGCAGAAAGCTTTAAGAATGCTGGATATAGGCGCCAAAGGTTTGGTTGCAAACGGAAAGAAATATGATACGGAAAATCTCGATGAAGTTTTAGCCGTTCCAAGCGAAGACAGAATTTTTGCAATTGCCGCAGCTTTGGAAAATAACTATTCGGTTGAGCAGATCAGTAAAATCACTCATATTGAAAAGTGGTTCATTCATAAATTAAAAAATATTATTGATATTGAAAACAAGCTGAAGGAATATAAAGATACCAGTTTCGAAAAAGAACTGCTTCTTGAAGCCAAGAAACTGGGATTTTCCGACGAGCAAATAGGTGTTCTTACCGAAAATGAAGAGGATGCGGTTTATAATTTGCGCCAGCTTTATAATATATCTCCATTTACAAGACAGATTGATACGCTTGCTGCGGAATTCCCTGCCAAAACAAATTATCTTTATCTCACATATAATTCCAGTCAGGATGACGTTGACTTCCGGTCTTTGCATAACTCTATTGTTATTCTGGGTTCCGGACCATACAGAATAGGAAGTTCTGTTGAATTTGATTGGTGCTGCGTTAATGCCGGAAAAGTTTTAAGCGCCGAAGGGAAATCATCGGTTATGATAAACTGCAATCCTGAAACTGTAAGTACCGATTACGACGAATTCGAAGCTTTGTTTTTTGAAGAACTGACTCACGAAACCGTTCGCGAAATAAATAACAAACTTCATCCTGAAGGATTTATTATTTCGATGGGAGGACAAGTGCCTAATAATCTTGCAATGAAAATGCATAAAAGCAGGATTAGAATTCTTGGTACTTCACCGCATAAAATTGATGAAGCCGAGGACAGAAGTAAATTTTCGAGTATGCTCGATAAAATAGGAGTAAGGCAGCCCGATTGGAAAGAGCTTACTTCAAAAGAAAACGCTTTTGAATTTGCTTCACAGGTTGGATATCCTGTTTTGGTACGTCCTTCGTATGTGCTTAGCGGAGCTGCAATGGGTGTAGCTTCAAATGAAAAAGAACTCGATAAATTTCTTCAGCGCGCAGCCGATATTTCAAAAGACCATCCTACGGTTATCAGCAAATATATGATAAATGCCAAAGAACTTGAGTTCGATGGCGTTGCTCAGGAAGGAGAGCTTGTTGCTTATGCAATTTCGGAACACGTTGAAAATGCAGGAGTTCATTCGGGTGACGCAACATTGGTATTGCCTCCGCAAAGAACTTATCTCGAAACAATGCGGCAGATTAAGAAAATTGCAGGAAAGATTGCCGTTGCGTTAAAAATAAACGGACCTTTTAATATTCAGTTTATTGCCAGAGACAATAATGTTAAAGTTATTGAGTGTAATTTAAGAGCATCGCGAAGTTTCCCTTTTGTATCGAAAACATTTAAAAAGAATTTTATTGAAATAGCAACAAAAGTTATTTTAGGCAAAAAAGTTGAAAAATTTGACAGTAATCTTTTTGATTATGATTATGTAGCTGTTAAGGCCCCTCAGTTTTCGTTCACCAGACTTGAAGGAGCCGATCCTACTACTGGTGTAGAAATGGCATCAACAGGCGAAGTTGCCTGTTTTGGTGAAAACTTTAATCAGGCATTCTTAAAAGCACTTATTTCTGTTGGTTATCATTTCCCTATTAAAAATGTATTGATTTCTTCGGGAACCATAGATTCGAAAGTAGAATTGCTTGAAGGCTGCAGATTAATGCAGGCTCGGGGTATTAAATTTTATGCTACTCCCGGTACTGCTAATTTTATGTGCGAAAACGGATTGGAAGTTGAAAAACTGGAATTCCCTTTAGATAATAACACAATAAATGCAGTTGAAATAATTAAACAAGGCAAAGTTGAACTTGTAATAAATATTCCTAAAAATTATCAGGAAACAGAACTTACAAACGATTACCTTATCCGAAGAGCGGCTGTCGATTTTAAAGTGCCTCTGATAACAAACAGACAAGTTGCAATGCGGCTTGCAGAAGCTCTTTATACAACAGATCCATTGAATCTTGGCATCAGAAGCTGGGATGAGTATAAATAAGTATAAAAATTTATGCCAAAAAAGTTAAAAGTTCTTGCAAATAATTTCAAATAAGATTATTTTTGTACTTCATTTGTTGCCGGGGTGGCGGAATGGTAGACGCACTGGACTTAAAATCCAGTGGGAGGTTTCTCCCGTACCGGTTCGAGTCCGGTCCTCGGTACACAAATTAAAGTTCTAGGGTTCTTAGCTCAGCTGGTTAGAGCGTCTGCTTGACGTGCAGAAGGCCAGAGGTTCGAATCCTCTAGAACCCACAAATAACCGGAGTAAAATCCGTTTTTTTTTAAATTTGTGATTAAAAGATGAATAGTATAAAAATAACATTTCCTGATGGTTCTGCTAAGGAATTTTCTAAAGGAGTTACTCCTGCAGAAATTGCGGAATCTATTTCTCGCGGATTAGCTGAAAACGCAATTGTTGCAAAGATTAACAATCAGCTCAAAGATCTTACTACACCAATAAATGAAGATTCAAAACTTCAGATTATTACATTTAATGATCCCGAAGGTAAAGAAACATATTGGCATTCTACATCACATCTGATGGCTCACGCAATTCAAAGTTTGTATCCCGAAGCAAAATTCGGTGTGGGACCTGCCATTGAAACCGGGTTTTATTACGATATTGATATTAATAGCCAGCTTACGGAAACAGATCTTGAAAAGATTGAAAAAAAGATGATAGAACTTGCGCAGGCAGATAATAAATTTCAGCGTAAAGAATTATCAAAAGAAGAAGCTGTTTCTTTTTTCAAGCAAAAAAACGATAAATATAAACTTGAAATTATTTCGGGTTTAAACGAAGATGAAGAAAAAATAAGTATCTACGGTGAAAGTGATTTTACAGATCTATGCATCGGGCCGCATCTTCCTTCAACCAAGCTTATAAAATTTGTAAAACTATTATCGGTTTCAGGCAGCTATTGGCGCGGTGATGAAAAAAGAGACCGTATGCAGCGGATTTATGGTATTTCTTTCCCGAAAAAGAAAATGCTTGAAGACCATTTAACATTTTTGGAAGAAGCAAAAAAACGCGATCACAGAAAACTTGGAAAGCAGCTTGATCTTTTCAGTGTTCAGGATGAAGCCGGTGCCGGACTTATTTATTGGCATCCCAAAGGTGCAAAAGTAAGATATACTATAGAAGAATTCTGGAAAAAAGCCCATCTTAAAAATGGATATGAACTTCTTTATTCTCCGCATATCGGCAAAAGCTGGCTTTGGGAAACAAGCGGACACCTTGTTAACTACAATGAAAATATGTATGCCTCTATGAAAATTGACGATCAGGATTATTATATAAAACCGATGAATTGTCCTTTTCATATTCTTATATATAAATCTAAATTGAGGTCGTACCGCGATTTGCCCTTAAGATGGGCCGAATTGGGTACTGTTTACAGATACGAAAAAAGCGGTGTGCTTCATGGTTTGCTGAGGGTACGCGGTTTTACCCAGGATGATGCGCACATTTTTTGCGCTCAGGAAACAATTGAGGACGAGATAATTGAGGTTATAAGGTTTTGCCAGTTTATGTGGAAATCCTTTGGATTTAACGATCTGAAATTTTATATTTCTACGCGTCCCGAAAAAGCAGTTGGTGAAGAAGTTCTTTGGAATAAGGCTACACAATCTCTTAAATCAGCTTTGATAAAAGAAAATATTGAATATGAGCTTGATGAAGGCGGTGGAGCATTTTACGGACCCAAAATTGATATTAAAATAAAAGATGCTTTAAACCGCGAATGGCAGATGAGTACCATACAGTTTGATTTTAATCTGCCCGAAAGATTTGATATGAAATATATCGGGGAAGACGGTAAGGAACACAGACCTTTTATGGTGCACCGTGCTTTACTTGGTTCAATCGAAAGGTTTATGGGTGTTCTTATTGAGCATTTCGCAGGAGCATTTCCAGTCTGGCTGGCTCCGGTTCAGGTTGCCGTAATTCCAGTATCGCAAAATTTTATGGATTATGCAGAAAAAGTAAAAAAAATATTAAGTGAAAAGGAAATTACTGTTGAACTCGATAAAAGAAATGAGAAAATAGGATATAAAATAAGAGACTGGGAAACAAATAAAGTTCCTTATATGCTTATAATAGGTGAAAAAGAAAAAGATGCCCAAACAGTATCGGTAAGAAAGCATAAAGAAGGCGATATTGGTTCATTAAGTATAGATGAATTTGTTACAAAAATTTCAAATGAAATAATTAACAAAAAATAATAACAAATCAGAGAGGAATTTATCACAAAGATAAAACAGCGTGTCAACGACGAAATTACATCTCCGCAGGTTAGAGTTATAGATGTTGACGGGTCACAAGTTGGTGTACTTAATATAAAAGAAGCAATACGAAGAGCAGAAGAAAAGGAATTAGATTTAGTGGAAATTGCGCCTCAGGCTGTTCCGCCTGTTTGCAAAATTATAGATTTTGGAAAATTTCAGTACGAAGTTCAAAAGAAGGAAAAATTACAGAAAAAGAATCAAACAGTTACAATTCTTAAAGAAATAAGACTTCATCCTAATACAGATCAGCATGATTTTGACTTTAAAGCGCGTCATGCTGAAAAGTTTTTAGAGGAAGGAAACAAAGTTAAAGCTTCTGTGATATTTAAAGGAAGAGAACTTGCTTATAAAGAACACGGAGAAGCTTTACTGCTAAAGTTTATTGAAAGATTACAAGATAATGCCAAATTAGAGCAGGAAGTTCGGTTTGAAGGAAAAGCAATGCATGCTATATTGGCGCCAATTAAAGTTAAAAAAAAGAAATAATGTAAGGTGAATAATTTATGCCAAAGATGAAAAGTAACAGCGGAGCCGGCAAGAGATTCAGAATAACCGGTTCAGGAAAAATTAAAAGAAGCAAAGCGTATAAATCGCATATTTTAACAAAAAAATCGCGTAAAACAAAAAGAAATCTCAGAAAATCAACACTAGTATCTGTTGCTGATATTAAGAGAGTACAAACAATGTTATTATAAGAAGGGGATGATAAAATGCCAAGATCAAAAAATAAAGTTGCTTCGCGTACGAGACGTAAGAAAATACTTAATATGGCGAAAGGCTATTGGGGATCCAGAAAGAATGTTTACACAATAGCAAAAAATCACGTTGAAAAAGGATTATTACACGCATATCGCGACAGAAAGACAAAGAAAAGATTATTCAGAAAGTTGTGGATTGTAAGAATAAATGCTGCTGCAAGGATAAACGGAACTACCTATTCAAGACTGATTCACGCTTTAGATGTTAAAGGAATTGATATGAATAGAAAAGTACTTGCAAGTCTTGCTGTTGAAAATCCAAAAGCCTTTACAGACGTTGTAAAATTTGTATTAAATTAATAATAATCCCTCTCCGTTAAAAACGCGGGAGGGTTTTCTTTAAATTTTAAAAAGTGAATATGCTCGAGAAAATTAATCTTGTCACTAAGGAATTCTTTAACGAATTAGAAAAAACAGAAAATCTGAAATCGATTGAAGAATTACGAATTAAGTATTTGGGCAGAAAAGGCGGATTTGCCGATCTTTTCGAAGAATTCAAACTTTTACCCGGAACCGAAAAACCTGCTGTTGGAAAACTTCTGAACGAATCAAAAGTAAAATGCCAGAACAGTTTTGATTCATTAAAAATCCGATTGGAAGAGCAGACAAATAATAATAGTCAGTTTTTAGATTTAAGTCTTCAGGGTAGAGAAATATCTATCGGCACAAAGCACATATTGATGCAGACTTTGAACGAAATTAAGGATATTTTTAAAAGTCTGGGTTTTTCCGTTCACGAAGGTCCGGAATTGGAATCGGATTACAACAATTTCGAAGCTCTTAATTTTCCGGATAATCATCCTGCAAGAGATATGCAGGATACTTTTTTTGTGAATGAAAAGTTTCTTTTAAGAACGCATACTTCGCCTGTTCAGGTAAGGTTAATGAAAACAACAAAACCTCCGTTACGTGCAATAATGCCTGGCAAAGTTTACCGTAACGAAGCAATAAGCGCAAAAAGTTATTGCCTTTTTCATCAGGTAGAAGGTCTTTATGTTGATAAAGATGTAACATTTGCAGAACTTAAAGGAACTATTGTAGGATTTGCAAAACAGTTTTTCGGAAACGATATAAAATACAGATTCCGTCCGAGTTTTTTTCCGTTTACAGAGCCCAGTGCCGAAGTTGATATTTGGTGGCAGCCGACAGGCAAAGAAGGCAGATGGCTTGAAATTATGGGTTGCGGAATGGTTGATCCGAATGTTCTGGTGAACGTTGGTATTGATCCTGAAAAATATTCAGGATATGCTTTCGGGATGGGAGTTGAACGAATTGCTATGAGAAAATACGGCATTGACGATATCAGGCTGTTTTTCGATAACGATAAAAGATTTCTGCAGCAATTTTAACCGGAGAATGAAAAATTGAAAATATCGCTAAATTGGCTTAAAAATTATATAAATCTGGATTTTGTTTCAGTTGATGAAGTAGTTCATAAATTAACAGTATCGGGGCTGGAAGTTGAAGAAGTTACCGATTATAGTAAAATTTATAATAACTTTGTTGTTGGTTTTGTTAAAGAAAGAAAAAAGCATCCTAATGCCGATAAACTTTCGTTATGCGTTGTAAATGACGGAAATAATGATTTGCCTGTCGTTTGCGGAGCCCCAAATGTTGAAGCCGGACAAAAAATAGTATTTGCCAAAATTGATGCAGTTGTTCCTAACGGAGGTTTTAAAATAACAAAAGCTAAAATTCGGGGCGAAGTATCAAACGGAATGATTTGTTCTGAAAGAGAATTGGGTATCAGCGATAACCACGAAGGAATAATGGTCCTGGATTCAAATGCTGAACCCGGCACTCCGATTGCCGAATATCTCGGGTTGGATGATGTTGTTATCGAAATATCAATAACTCCTAACAGATCTGATGCATTAAGCCATATAGGGGCGGCTCGTGATCTTGCTTCTATTTTGGGAAAAGACTTAATAATACCCGAAGTGAAGCTTCAAGAGAGTAATGAAGAAGCAAATGAATTAGCAACCATAAAAATTGAAAATCCTGATGGTTGTGCAAGATATATTGGAAAAGTTGTTACCGGTGTTAAAGTTGGAGAATCGCCGGAGTGGCTTAAAAAATATCTTAAAGCAATTGGCTCAAGATCTATTAACAATGTTGTTGATGTAACAAATTTCATATTGTACGAATTAGGCCAGCCGCTGCATGCATTCGATTTAGATAAACTTGCCGGGAAAAAAATTATTGTAAAAAATGCTTCTGAAGGAGAAAAATTTACATCTCTCGATTCAAAAGAAAGGGTTCTTAAAAATACAGATATGATGATTTGCGATGCGGAAAAAAGCGTAGCAATTGCAGGAATTATGGGCGGTGAAAATTCGGAAGTTACAGCCGATACCAAAAATATCCTTATTGAAAGCGCATTTTTTAATCCAAAATATATTCGTAAAACTGCTAAAAGACTTGGAATGTCCACCGATGCTTCATACAGATTTGAACGCGGATGTGACCAGGAAATAACTAAATTAGCAGCTGAAAGAGCTGCCCAGCTTATAAGTGAAATGAGTGGCGGAAATGTAGCAAAAGGAATTATTGATATTAATCCTGTTCCTTTTGTCCCACAAAAAGTCAATTTGCGTTTTAGTAGGATAAAAAGAATATTAGGTTACGAAGTTGATTATACGACTGTTATTTCAATTTTAAAAAAGCTTGGTTTTACTTTAAGCAGAGAATCTGATAAAGAGAATATATTCATTTTTATACCGTCTTTCAGGCACGATATTGAACGTGAAATTGATGTGATTGAAGAAATAGCAAGAATATACGGTTACGACCAGATTCCGGAAGTAGAGAGAATTGCTGTTACACTTGAGGCAAAAACTGATCAGCTTTTGCCAAATGAAGAGGTGCGAAATTTTCTTGTATCTATAGGATTCAATGAAATTCTTACAAACTCTTTGTTAAACGAAGAAATTGCCTCAGAATTTGGTAATCCGATTGAAGTGTTAAGTCCTCAAAGCAGCGAAATGTCACATTTGCGGTCATCATTGATTCCCGGTGCGCTTATGACGGTTGCACGGAATGAAAAAGTGAAAGAAAACAGTTTGAAACTTTTTGAGATTGGTCATACGTTTAATAAAATAAATGAAACAATAAGCGATTTCAGCGATTTCAGCGAAGAAAGCCGGTTACTTTTAATTTTAGCCGGTTATGCACAAGATAACAGCTGGTATCAAAAAGAACGTAAATTTGATTTTTATGATTTAAAAGGATGTGTAGACAGTTTTATTAAGAAGTTTTCTCTTGACAAAGAGGTTTATGATTCATATAATTCTTTCGATAATAAGTTGCTTGAATTCGGTTATCAGAAGTTAATAAAAAATAAGCCGTTAGGTTTCGGCGGAAAAATTAAACCTGCTGTTCTTAAAAAATATGATATAAGTTCGGATGTTTTTATTTTCGATTTGAGTCTGGATGC
>JAAYAN010000078.1 GCA_012719345.1 Ignavibacteria bacterium
CGTTAACTAAAGTTGCTACTTCGCGTCCTAAAATATCGAAAACTCTCAAATTAACAAAACTGTTTATTGGTAATTGATAGCTGATCATTGTAGAAGGGTTAAAGGGATTAGGGTAATTTTGTGAAAGTGAAAATTCAGCCGGCAGGTTTTCCATACCCGAAACACTTACTGAGGGATCTATTTCTTCAATGCCGATTCCAAAACCTGCAGTATGTTCATTTTCTCTCAAAACGAAACACACGCCTAAATCTTCTGTAAAGGCTCCTGTTAAAGTATCGCCATTTTCAAAAACTCTTAGAACATTATTAATTATATTGTACGTAAAATTTCCGGTTAATTCACCGGTATTATATGAATAATGCAACTTTGTATAATTTCCGGTACCGTCATCAAAAGAGTTTAATTCAAGTATTGCTGCTTCGTTATAATCGCCGCTTAAAAACTGTGCAAATTTGTATTTCTTGTTAAACCAAGCTCCATCGTTAATATTGCTGGAAACTGCCGAAAATATTGCGTCGCTGCCTTCCGTTTTGCATCCTACGCCAATATTTAAATCGCTGTTGAAAGTAGAACCTACTACAAATCCATTGGCATTAAAAAAAGTAAATCCATCCTGTAAAGAATATAGAAGATCTCCGCTGAATACTGAATTTAAATCGCCGGTGTAAGAAAATGTAGAATCGCTTATTGGTCCTCCAGCAAACGAAAAAGCTTTTAGCTGGGATGTGGGAATATATCCGTTTATCAAATATTCCGTCATAAAATCGGATTGCTGAAATCCTAAATCGAATTTGATTCCTATTCCGATTCCATAATCGCTGAAACTGACTGAATCTGTAAGAGCTATAAAAAACATATTTCCATCCGATTTTACAGATCCTCTGTAAACTATATCTCCATAATCTAAAATTATTTCACCTGTTTCAGAGATATTGTAAGATACATCGCCATAATCACCGTATTCCGGAGATATCATTTCAAAATGAGCAGAATCAATTCCGTTAAAATTAATCTGTGTTACAGCTGTTGAAACATCATCTTCCAACGAATTAATTTCGTACAAGATGTATATTCCATTCAGCAGATTGTTTTTGTTTTGCGAAAATATTAATCCTGTAAAGATTACAAAAAGCAAGTAGAATTTTTTCATATCATTATACTCCATTGTTTAATTTAACAAATTGGCGAAAACCAAAATTTAACATCTTAAATTTAAGAAAAATATTACTGTAAAGATTTTACCTTTATTAATTTTTATTTAAAAAATTATTATTTATATACTATTTTTTAAAAAACAAAAAAAATCAATGTGATAAATATGTTAAAAAATGATTTAATGAGATATTATAACATGACAAGCGGAAACAAAATAATGAAAATTATTAATTGTTACCGTATACCCGGAGTGCATGCAGTAATTTGTCTTCGTTTCGGACAGTGGCTGCTTAAGAAAAATTTTGCTATCCGATTATTTCTTGAACCGTTTTACATAATTTTTTATCATAAAATGCGTTTTAAATTTGGAATAGAAATTCCGCGCGGGGTTACGGTAGGCGAAGGATTTTATATAGGGCATCACGGCGGTATTGTTATAAACAGCAATGCCGTAATAGGAAAAAGAGTAAATATTTCGCAGCAGGTCGTAATTGGTGTTTCGGGCGAAGGAGAAAAAAAAGGATGCCCGGTAATCGGAAATAATGTTTATATTAGTCCGGGAGCAAGAATATTCGGAAAAATAAAAATAGGGAATAATGTGAAGATTGGCGCAAATGCTGTTGTTTATAAGGATATTCCGGATGATTCAATAGTAATCCTTTCGCCGGGTTTTTCAATTATTCCCCGCAAAAAAGAAGAAAAAGAAATTTAATTTTTTTACGCCGGACGGTTATCGGCAGTTAAAACAGTACTTGGCTCGCGCTCTTTAAGCTGTTGTTTAACCTGACTGACACCTTTAACCCATTTTGAAATTAATTTGTACGTGTTGTCGATGTAAATCCTGTTTGCTTCGTAATCCTGACTGGCTGGTTTGTTTATCAGTGCTTCACTCATTTCAACAAAAAGAGTATTAAGAATTAAAATTTCGATGTTATAATTACTTTCCATAAACTCTCCTTATATTTTTGTGAACTATTAATATAATACTTTAATTTGAAATAAAAATCTAAAATTTACGTGCAATAACAAGAGCCTCTTTAAATACAGAAATTGAATTCTTTTCGTTGTCAAAAGCTTCAAACAAAAGGATGTAAATCCCTACGCGCAAAGGGGTTTTGCCGCTGTCGTATCCGTCATAAATTATCGATCCTGAAGAACTTACGGGAAGTCCGTCGGCAATAGTGCGTACAACCCTGCCTTTTGTATCAAACAGTCTAACTCTTACAAACGATATAGCAGGCTTAAGATTGTAATTTATTATTGTGAAATCCTCAAATCCGTCATTATCCGGTGAAAACGGATTAGGTGAAATTGAAATACCTTCTTTCCCTGTATAATTTGATATAAAAACTGAATTAATTCTTCCCGGGGTTGATTTTTCAGGAGAAACACAGCTTGTCCAATTATTTTCATCATTTCCGCTTATACCGGGATTTATTTTTTCGAGGGAGCAGTTCTTTGTTGATGAAACCAATGGATTATGCAAAGACGGATAGTATGAAACTGAATCGATTAGATTTCCTTTCAAATCTTTAACTGAAATGCTGCCTCCTGTATTCGGCAAAGAAAAAAAAGAAATACCCAATTTACCTTCGGGTTTGCACAATTCCTTAATCGAAGTATCAGTTGCAGCAACAAAATATTCTCCTTTTTTTAATATAAAGGATGTGTTGCTGGTTCTGAAACTTTTATTGTCATTTATGATAATTTTAACAGTAGCCAAATCAACAGAATCTTCAGAAAAGTTAAGCAGCTCAATAAATTCTGCTTTCCCTGCATCTGTATCAAAAAGTATTTCGTTTATTGCAAGAGAACCTTTTTCGTATTCAGGAATTTTGCCAAGCGTATTTTCTCTTCCAGGGGTTGAACCGTCCGGTGAAATGGAATAAATCCAATTGCTTTCTTCGGAAGATAAGGAAAAATCAATTTTCTCAATAGAAAAACCTCTCAACGGCTCCTGAAGATAATAAACCGAATCAACGGTTTTCCCATTATTTTCTTTAAGAATAACTTCATCGGAATCGTTATTCAGCGACGGAAACCGGCATAAATACATTTTTGTATCCGGCAGATTATACTGTGTAATAAATGAAGTATCTGAAGCAATAATCATATATTCTTCGGGATTTATAATTACGGAATCACTTTTACCAATCTGTACTTGTGAACGGTTATCGCAGATTTGCCAATTCTTTAAATCAATTTTAAATTCCGAATTATTGAAAATTTCTATCCATTCACTTTTTCCGCTATCGGGATTAAACATTATTTCTGTGATAATAACCGAATTAAATTCCATTGAAGGAATTATGTTTAGAAACGCCTCATTATCATCGGTAAATTCATCTTTTCCGCAGTTGATTTTCAGTATGAAATTCTCAGTCCGGTTTGTTAGCTGATACACATTATTAAAATTAAATTTATGCACTGAATCAGGCATAATTGTAATTTCTTCGGAGACAGAGATTTGCTTATCTGCAACCGAATCGAGGTCTGCATCTGAAAAAAGAGAACATGATGCCTTAATCTCATTTTTACCTGAATTTATTATTTCCGCCGAAAACGAAATTGATTGTCCCGCAGCCGGATATTTTGGAAAAATGTTGAATGATTTAACAGAAAGATCAAAATCTTTTTTTGTTACGGAATTTTTTTCTCCCGGTGTTGCACGGGTTTTACTCCGGCACGGCATCCAGTTTCCTTCGTACAGAAAGTTTTCCGTATCAATCCTTTCAAGCGATTTTCCGGCATCGGCAGAAACTCCTTTGTATGTAAGCGAATCGATTATCTTTCCGGTTGAATCGCTAATAGCAATTTCATCTCCCGAATTATTAAGTGACGGAAGTTTTGCCGTTAGTATTTTTCCCTGAATTGTGTAGAAGTTTGCAATCTGCGGGTCTGATGAAATAACCAGAAATTCTCCCGGATTTATAACGATTGACGAA
>JAAYAN010000079.1 GCA_012719345.1 Ignavibacteria bacterium
CAAATATTAGGTATTTCAAAAGATGGCAAGGCTAATTTCATATCACACAAATTCGGAAAAGGCAAAATATTCATTCATACAGATCCCATTGTTTTTACAAATTATACCGCTGTTGATACAATAAACAATAATTATCTGTTTGCGGTTTTATCTCACTTACCCGATCAGCAGGTAATATGGGATGATTACTATAAAGCAGGAAAAATAAATATTTCTACGCCGATAAGATATATTTTAAAGGACAGTTCGTTTAGATGGGCTTATTACGTTGCAATTACAGCTGTTTTGCTTTTTGTTTTATTTCAGGGAAAAAGGAAACAAAGGATTGTTCCGGTTTACAGATCTCCTGAAAATACAACAGTAAAATTTGTTGAAACGGTAAGCAATTTGTATTATCAATCCGGAAGTAATAAGAATATTACAGAAAAAAAAATCGCATATTTTTATGAATTTTTAAGAAACAAATTTTTCATCGACACAAATCTTCCGGCAGCAGAATTGATTGAAGCAGTAAGCCTTAAAACAGGAGTCGGAACGGAAGAAACACGAAGTGTATTTAGTAATATTTCGGAAATTCAAAAAAAGCAGAATATCACCAAAAACGAGTTGATTATGTTTTTTGGGGAAATAGAAAATTTTATAAAAAAGATTAAGGAATAAAAAATGGAAAGCGGATTCGAAACGAGAATCGATCTTACAAAAATTACGGAAGGCGTAAACAAAATAAAAAATGAAATTAAAAAAGTAATTGTAGGGCAGGATGAAATGATTGAGCTGATGCTTGCCGCAGTTATTTCAAACGGCCACGTTCTTTTAGAAGGTGTGCCTGGAATTGCTAAAACTTTAACTGCAAAACTTCTTGCCCGGACAATGTCGGTCGATTTCAGCAGGATTCAGTTTACTCCCGATCTTATGCCTTCGGATATTGTGGGAACATCTGTGTTTAATATGAAAAAGTCGGAGTTTGAATTTAACCGCGGTCCGGTTTTTTCGAATTTTATTTTGATTGATGAAATAAACCGTTCGCCCGCTAAAACCCAATCGGCTTTATTCGAAGTTATGGAAGAAAGGCAGGTAACGGTTGACGGCAACACTTATTCTATGTCAGCTCCGTTCCTGGTCTTTGCAACTCAAAATCCTATTGAACACGAAGGAACATACCGCTTGCCCGAAGCGCAGCTCGACCGATTTTTATTTAAACTGAATATAGGATATCCTTCGCTGGAAGAAGAAACGCAGATTTTGCTGAATCAGCAGAATTTAACACTTACCGAAACAATAAAAAACGTTAAGCCGGTAGTTTCATCCGAAGAAATTATTTTATATCAGCAGACAGCGCGAAATATAATAATTGATATAAAACTTGTGGAATATATTGCGAAAATTGTAAACAGTACACGGAACCATAAATCGTTTTATCTTGGCGGTTCACCGCGCGCTTCTTTATCAATTATGCAGGGAGCAAAAACTATTGCAGCTTTGCGCGGAAGGGATTTTGTAACTCCCGAAGATATTAAATTCATTTCAATCCCTGCAATGAGGCACAGAGTTTTGCTTACGCCTGAAAAAGAAATGGAAGGAGTTAAAGCTGAAGATATGATAAAACTTATTGTCGAAAAAATTGAGGTTCCGCGTTAGTGAAAACCTTGCGTTCGCTATATCTCAGCCGGCGTTTCTTTGTTTTGCTAGGGGCAATATCTGCGGTATTTTTTATATCGCACTATTACATTTTGTTATATGCCGGGGCAAAAATTTCGTTGATATGCTTGATTGCATTTTTATCAATTGATATTTTTATCATCTTTAAAAAAGATAAAATCCGTGCGGAAAGAAAAACCCCCGAAAAATTATCTAATGGCGACGATAATTTTATCCAAATCAGAATAGAAAACAAATATCCCTTTACTGTAAATGCAGTTATAACAGACGAACTTCCCGTGAAATTTCAGGAAAGAAATTTCGAAAAAAAATTAGTGCTGCGTTCATCGGAAAAAGCTGTTGCCGATTATACCGTAAAACCGGTTAAGCGTGGCGAATATTGGTTTGGAGCGTTAAATATATTTATATTCAGCCCGATAGGACTTGTTTCTAAAAGATATAAAATTCAAAATGATATAATGGTGCCGGTTTATCCCAGTTTTATACAAATGCGGAAATACGAATTGTTTGCCGCTTCGAACAGGCTGGATGAACTCGGGATAAAGAAAAACCGCAGGATTGGGCATACTCTTGAGTTTGAACACATTAAAAATTATGTAAAAGGCGATGATTACCGGACAATAAACTGGAAAGCCACTGCCCGAAAAAACAGCATAATGGTAAATCTGTATCAGGATGAAAAATCGCAGCAGGTTTATTGCGCAATTGATATGGGACGCGTTATGCAGATGAGTTTTGAAGGAATGACACTTTTAGATTATGCAATAAACACTTCGTTAGTTCTTTCGAATATTGCTGTGAATAAAAAGGATAAGGCGGGTATTATAACTTTTTCGAAAGAAATTCATAATCTGCTGCCGGCAGAAAGCAAATACACGCACATTCAAAAAATTCTGGAGGTTTTATATAATCAGGAAACAACTTTTCCCGAAAGCAGCATCGAACGTTTATGCGCGGTTTTAAATCACAAAATTACTCAACGGAGTCTGGTTGTTTTATTTACAAATTTCGAATCCGTTTCTGCATTGAAAAGGCAAATGTTTTACTTGAGAAAACTTGCTCAGAAGCATCTGCTGCTGGTTGTGTTTTTTGAAAATACTGAATTAAAAAAAATTACAGACTCGGAAGCGAAAAATATTACACAAATTTATAATAAAACCATTGCCGAAAAATTTGCTTTCGAAAAGCGGCAGATACTGATAGAATTAAAACGTTACGGAATTTTAAGTATTCTTTCTTCTCCCGAAGAATTAAGCATAAATACTATAAATAAATATCTTGAACTTAAAACGATTGGAAAGTTATAAAAGTTTTTGGAGAATAAATGGAAAGGTTTTCTGTTGATACTGCGCAAAATGTGGTTATTGATTATAAAGTTGCCGGTTTGGGCGAAAGAATTGTTGCAACAATAATAGATACTTTAATATTAATCGGATATTCAATTTTTGCAGGAATTGTAACCGGAATACTGTCGGGCTTGTCCAAAGAAACTTCGATGACTTACATTTACGTTATTATTCTGTTTCTTCCGGTTTTGCTTTATAATCTTTTAATGGAGATGCTTTTTAACGGACAGACTGTCGGGAAAATAGCCCGAAATATAAGAGTAGTAAAAGTTGACGGAACACAGCCTTCTTTAAGCAGTTACCTGATGCGGTGGTTATTCAGATTTTTTGAAATATTCCCCTGCTTTGGTTCAATTGCAATAATTACAATGATAGTAAACAGAAAAGGACAGCGTTTAGGCGATATTGCAGCTGGAACAACCGTAGTAAAATTGAGCGAAGAAGTAACTTTAGAGCATACAATTCTTGCAAATATTAAGGAAGATTATAAAGTTGTTTTTCCTCAGGCGGAAATGCTTGATGATGAAAAAATAGCTTTGGCAAAAGAAGTTCTTTATTCAATTGTCGAAGGCGACAGACTGTCAATTAAAAAGAAAACGATACTCCAGAAAACAAAAGATATTTTAGAAAACAGCATGGGAATTAAAACTACGCTTACACCCGAAGTTTTTATTCAGACAGTAATTAAAGATTATAATCATATCAAATCCAAAACATGAAAGATAGTTAGGAAAATTTATTTACCGACGCTGCTTAAGTTGTTTCAACTATTATTATTTATTCATATTGCATCTTATAAAAAAATAACTTTTATTTTCGATTATATAATCTCGTTGTTCATTTATATTTTTTCAGAAATATAACATTCTATGCAAAAAGAAAATGAAGATATTGTAAAACGTATTAAGGTTTTGCAAAAAGAAAACAACAACCTTAACAAGAAGTTGAAAGATCAAGCAGCAGCCGGTCTTGGCAACGAGATAACTTCTTTTTGGGAAATGTTTATTGACAGTCCCGCTGTTATGATGTTAATCGATCCATCCACAAGAAAAATTATTGATGCCAATCAAGCTGCCGAACAATTTTACGGCTACACCCGTACAGAATTTAAAGAAAAGCTTTTTATAAGCGATATAAACATACTTTCTCTGTCCGAAATTGCCGAAGAAATGAAAAAAACAATGGCAAACAAAAAAAACACTTTTCATTTCAAACATAAAACCGCCGGCGGTTCAATAAAAGATGTTGAAGTATTAAGCAATAAAATTATTCTGGAAGGAAAGGAATTTTTATTTTCAGTAGTTCAGGATGTTACAGAAAAATTAAAATCTCAGAAAGAACTTGAAGCGTCGGAAGAGAAATACAGAAGCTTGGTAGATTCCTCGCCGGCTGGGATATATATTTATAAGTTAGAAAAAGATGACAAGCTTATTTTTAAGTTTGGAAATGCTTCAGCAGATAAAATGTATAATATAAAACATTCGAAGCTTGTGGGATTGCCGATTGAAGAAGCTTTTCCAAATCTTGCTTATACCCCGATACCAGAAATGTACAGAAAAATTGCAAAAGGCGAACTTGGTATTCAGTCTTTTGAAATTCCTTATAGAGACGAGCGATTTGAAGGGCATTATAAAGTATATGCGTTTCAAACCAACCCTGGATATACGGCAGTAAACTTTTTGGATATAAGCGAACAAAAAAAAGCTGAATTAGAAATTATAAGGATGAACCGGCTTTACGCTGTAATAAGCCAGGTAAACCAGGCTGTTGTCCGCATAAATGATCAAACCTCGTTGTTTAGAGAATTGTGCAACATAACAGTTAAGTTCGGAAAATTCCGTATGGCATGGATAGGACTTTTTAACAAATCCGATTCAACCATATCAGCAAAGTATTGGTCGGGTTACGAAGAAGGTTTTTTGAAAAAGACCGAAAAAAATTATTCTGTTGTCAAGAACGAAACTTTTAATCCGGTTACAGAAGCCTTTCTTACTGGGAAGATTTGTCAATGCAACGATATAGCAAATATTGCTTTTACACCCAAATGGAAGGAAGAAGCCCTTTCGCGGGGATACCGATCTTTAATATCACTTCCTATAAAAACAGAGGGTTCAACCTTTGGCGTATTTAGTATTTATTCGGCCGAAACGCACTTTTTTAAGGGATTGGAGCTTAATCTTTTAGAAGAAATAAGCGGTGATATAAATTTTGCTCTTACTTCTCTTAACCAAAAAAAGCTCTTAAATCAAACTCTCGAAAAATTGAAGGAACACGAGTTTATTCTTTCAAAAGCTATATCTCTATCCAATATAGGAATTTTCTATGTTTATCCCGAGAATAATAAAGTAGTGTGGTCGCCGGAACTGTATAAAATATTCGGAATTAAAGAAGATGTTACACCGACTCCAGAGTTATATTACTCTATTGTTCATCCCGATGATTATTTAAAAACTAAGGAATTTCATGATCGTATATTGGGAACCAAAAATAAATATTCTGAACAAGAAATACGCATCTTAAAGAACGGTTCCGAAATAAGATATATTCTCGAATCATCTACTTATATTGAAGAAGCAGATTCTTCTAATACGAGAATTATCGGAGCAATTCAGGATATAACCGAACGCAGGCTTTTTGAAAAAAGAATTAAAGAAAGTGAAGAAAAATTCAGATATCTGTTCGATACAATGGCTCAGGGAGTAGTTATTCAGGATAGGAATTCGGACATAATTGAAGCAAACAAAGCCGCTGCAAATATTCTCGGGGTTTCAATGGATATGCTTTTAGGGAAATCTGCATACGACCCTCGCTGGAAATTAGTTCACGAAGACGGTTCAACAATGTATCCCGAGGAAATGCCTTCTAATGTTGCTCTGCGGACAGGAAAATCAGTAAACAATTTTTATTGCGGAGTATATATTCCTGAAATTAATGACTATCATTGGATTATTATAAATTCAGTTCCCCGTTTTGAAGAAGGCGATTCACGTCCTGTTTCAACTTTTACAACATTTACAGATGTAACTGAGCAAAAAAAAGACAAAGAAAGAATTCAAAAATCGGAAGCCAGTCTCAGCGCTTTAATCGAATCGGTAGATTCACCAATCTGGTCGATTGATAAAAATTACAAGTTTATAACTTTTAATAATTTTATAAAAAAGAATTATAAAGATTACACAAGCCACGATTTAAATTCAAGAATTTCAGCTTTAGATTCGATGAATGAAAGTCTTGCAAAATTCTGGAAAGAAAAATATAATATTGCTCTTGCCGGTGAGAAACATTCGTTTGAGTTATGCCTAAATAAAACGACTTTAGATATATATTTAAATCCAATTATTTCGGAAGGCGAAATAATTGGCGTGGCTGCAATTGGTATAGATATTTCTGAGGAAAAAGCCGCTAAACAGGCAGCCGAAGAGCGGGATTATTGGCTGAAAGAATCTCAGAAGATCGGCAATGTCGGTTCTTATATATTGGATATTCGGTCGGGAATATGGGATTCTTCCGAAACTCTCGATAATATTTTCGGGATTGAAAGAAGCGAGAAAAAAAGCGTTGAACTTTGGTTTGATATTATTCATCCTGAATACCGAAACGAAATGATGGATTATTTTACAAATTATGTTGTATCCGGAAAAAATACTTTTGATAAAGAATACCGAATTATACGGAAAAATGATAATGCGGAAAGATGGGTATACGGAAGAGGCGAAGTGACTCTGGACGAAAACAAAGAACCGATAAAAATGATAGGCACAATTCAGGATATTACAAAACGTAAGCGTGTTGAGCTAGCTCTAAAAGAAAGTGAAGAGATTTTTAACTTGTTTATGTACTACAGTCCTGTTTACATGTTCTTTAAGGACAGTAAAATCCGTTCGCTCCGTTTAAGCAAGAATTTTGAAAAAATGCTTGGCAAACCGTTAGAAGAATTAGTCGGCAAAACGATGGATGACCTTTTCCCTTCGGAACTGGCAAAAAGTATGATTGAGGACGATAAAAAAGTATTGTTGGAAGGGAAAGTAGTATCAGTTGATGAAGAATTTAACGGGCATTATTATACTACAGTTAAATTCCCAATTTTCATTAACAATAAACCGCAATATCTTGCTGGGTTTACAATTGACTTAACTGAGAAAAAATTAGCCGAAAAAGCTTACCGCGAAAGTGAAGAAAAATTCCGCACACTGTTTCTTTCTATGAATGAAGGAGTTTCATTGCACAAACTTATAACAGACAACAAAGGAAACCCGGTTGATTACCAGATTGTTGATGTAAATCCTGCATTTGAAAAACAGACAGGGCTTTTAGCTACTGATGCAAAAAATAAACTTGCAAGTGAATTTTATAAAATTAATCCGCCGCCGTTTCTTGAATATTTTGCAGCTGTCGCCTTATCAGGAATCCCTTCAAATTTTGAGGAATATTTTGAGCCGATAGGAAAATATTTTGATATTTCAGTATTCTCTCCTTCTCCGGGATTTTTTGCAACAGTTTTTGCAGATATTACCGAAAAGAAAAAATATCTGGCAGAAATTTTAGCTGCAAAAGAAAGCGCCGAATCGATGAATAAAGCAAAATCAACTTTTCTTGCAACAATGAGTCACGAGTTGCGTACTCCGCTTGTGGGTATTCTCGGCTACTCCGAAATGTTAAATTCCGAAATTGAAGATCCGCTTCATAAAGAGATGGCACAAGGTATTCAGCGGACTGGCAAACGGCTGCTTAATACTTTAAGCCTTGTTCTCGATTTATCCCGGATTGAGTCAAACCGCTTTGAAATCAATATCCAAAAAACAGATATTATTCCTCTTATTAAGGAGATTTATCTTAATTTTGAAGGCGCTGCCGTAGTAAAAAACATAAATTTGATTTTAAATATATCTCAAGAAATATTAGTATTGAATACAGATGAAGCAATGCTTAAGGTGATTCTTGAAAATTTAATAGGCAATGCTATTAAATTTACAAAAACAGGGTCAGTTAAAATTAATGTTGGCGCGGAAACAAGCAAAAAAGAAAATTTCTGCGCTATATCTGTAGAGGATACTGGTATAGGAATAAAAGAAGAAGATTTGAAATACATTTTTGAAGAATTCCGGCAGGTAAGTGAGGGTACTACACGCGAGTTTCCGGGCACCGGTTTGGGACTTACAATAGCAAAAAAATACATCGAACTTTTAAATGGACAAATTGAAGTTAAAAGCAAGTATGGTAAAGGTTCTATATTCAAACTCTTACTAAAAATTTAATCAGAATAGTTTGATTTATAAGTCAATTTTTTTTTTTGTTGCAAAACATATATTTGTTTCGAAAAAAATCAGCCCTTTATGGTAAACATTTTTTCCGCAATTTAAATCACTTATCGCATATTAGTATTTTTTTTATATTTACAGATTGAATTTTAGATATAAAGAATTTTTTCTTTATTTCCTTCGATTTTTTAATAATAAAATAATATAATGGAGGATTTTAATGAGTTGGCTTTTCCGAAGTCTTAATTCTTCCGTCGGTAAAAAAGTGATTATGGCTGTTACCGGGTTATCACTCATATCATTTTTGATGATACACCTTTTCGGTAATCTAACACTTTACATCGGGCGCGAAGCATTCAATGCGTATGTTGATACGCTTGACATAATCAAACCTTTTATCCGCGTAATTGAAGTTGTTCTGGCAGGTATTTTTATTCTGCATATTTATAATGGTATTCGTCTGTGGATTGAAAACAGAAATGCCCGCCCTGTTAGATATGCTGTTTCGGGTACTGCAGAAAATACCGATTTTTCATCGCGAACAATGTTTGTAACAGGAAGTATAATTTTTATTTTTCTTGTGTTACACTTATCTACATTTTGGTATAATTTCAATTTTACCGGACATCCAGAAACCGGGTCTCACGATTTTTATACAATAATAGTATATTGGTTCAGCAACAAACTTTATGCTGTCGCATATATTTTATCAATGGCTCTTTTAACCTTTCATCTCAATCATGCTTTCCAAAGCGCATTTCAAACATTCGGCTGGAACCATAAAAAATACTTTCCGCTTATTAAAAAAATCGGTTTAGTTTATGCTTTAATTATGGGAATCGGATTTGCATCAATTCCTATATATTTTTCATTTATTTGCGGAGGTAACCAATGATAAAATTAGATTCCAAAATACCAGAAGGAAATATTTCGGAAAAATGGACAAACCATAAATTTAATATGAAGCTGGTAAACCCTGCCAATAAACGAAAATATAATGTTATTGTTGTAGGAACAGGATTAGCAGGCGCATCCGCTGCTGCTTCTTTAGGCGAACTTGGTTACAATGTTTTAGCTTTTACATATCACGACAGTGCCCGCCGCGCTCACAGTATTGCTGCGCAGGGCGGAATAAATGCTGCAAAAAATTATCAGAATGACGGTGATTCAGTTCACAGATTATTTTACGATACAGTTAAAGGCGGCGACTTCCGTGCACGCGAAGCAAATGTCCATCGTCTTGCTGAAGTTAGCGGAAACATTATTGATCAGTGTGTTGCTCAGGGTGTTCCTTTTGCACGCGAATACGGCGGACTTTTAGATAACCGTTCATTCGGCGGAGCACAGGTTTCAAGAACTTTTTATGCAAAAGGACAAACAGGACAGCAGCTTTTACTTGGAGCTTACAGCGCATTGAACCGTCAGGTTGCTTTAGGCACAGTTAAAATGATGACTCGTAAAGAAATGCTTGAACTTGTTATGGTTGATGGCAAGGCACGTGGAATTATTACGCGCGATCTTGTTACAGGCACCACCGAAAAATGGGTTGCCGATGCTGTAATTCTTGCTACAGGCGGTTATTCAAACGTGTTTTTCCTATCTACAAATGCTATGAATTGCAACACAACTGCAATTTGGCGTGCTCATAAAAAAGGAGCTTTGTTCGGAAATCCTTGTTACACACAAATTCACCCGACATGTCTTCCGGTTCATGGCGAAAGCCAAAGCAAATTAACACTTATGAGTGAAAGTTTGCGTAACGATGGCAGAATCTGGGTATCTAAGAAAAAAGGGGATATGAGAAATGCAAACGACATTCCTGAAGAAGAAAGAGATTATTATCTTGAAAGAAAATATCCTTCTTACGGAAACCTTTCCCCGCGAGATATTTCTTCACGAAGTGCAAAAGAAGCATTTGATGACGGACGCGGAGTAAAAGGCGGTGAAGCAGTTTATCTCGATTTTTCTGATGCAATAAAGAGATTAGGCAAACACGTTATTGAAGACAGATATGGCAACTTGTTTGAAATTTATGAAACTATTACGGGTGAACATCCTTACGAAACTCCTATGATGATTTATCCTGCTCCGCATTATACTATGGGCGGTCTTTGGGTAGATTACAATTTGATGAGCACTATTCCAGGATTATTTGTTCTTGGCGAAGCAAACTTTTCAGACCATGGTGCAAACAGACTAGGGGCGAGTGCACTTATGCAAGGTCTTGCCGACGGATATTTTGTAATACCTTATACAATAGGTAATTATCTTGCCGAAAATAAACCAGATGGATTAAAAAATTCGAATGAAGAATTTGCCAAAGTTGAAAAAGATGTTAACAATATTACTAACAGATTGCTTTCTATAAACGGAAAACAAACCGTTGACCAGATTCACAAAAAGCTTGGCAGAATAATGTGGAATAAAGTAGGAATGGCAAGAAATGAAAAGGGTCTTAAAGAAGCAATAAAAGAGATAAGCGAACTTCGCGAAGAATTCTGGAAAGATGTTAAAGTTGTTGGCAAAGCTGATGAACTTAACCAAAATCTTGAAAGAGCCGGCAGAGTTGCCGATTATTTGGAATTAGGTGAATTAATGGCTGTTGATGCTCTTCACAGAAAAGAAAGCTGCGGCGGACATTTCCGCGAGGAATATCAGACTGAAGAAGGCGAAGCAAAACGCGATGATGAAAACTTTGCTTATGTTGGAGCATGGGAATTCGAAAAAAATGGTAAATGGAACCTTCACAAAGAAGAGCTGAAATTTGATTATGTGAAATTAGCTACAAGGAGTTACAAGTAATGAGCGAAAATAAATTAAATCTGACTTTAAAAATTTGGAAACAAGCCGGTACAAATGCTCCGGGTAGTTTCGAAACACACAAAGTTACTGTTTCTCCCGATGCTTCATTTTTGGAAATGCTTGATGAGCTGAACGACGGGCTTGAAAGAGAAGGTAAAGATCCTGTAGCTTTTGAAAGCGACTGCCGTGAAGGTATTTGCGGAACCTGCGGACTTGTAATTAACGGTCATCCGCACGGACCAGTTCCACGCGTTGCAACTTGTCAGCTTCACATGCGTAACTTCAAGGACGGAGAAACAATATATATAGAGCCTTTTCGTGCTAAAGCATTTCCGGTTTTGCGTGATCTTATAGTTGACCGTTCTGCTTTCGACAAAATTATGTATGCAGGCGGATATGTTTCGGTTAATACCGGAGGCGTACCCGATGCAAACGCTATTCCCATACCAAGAGACATTGCAGCTGAAGCTTTTGATGCAGCAGCCTGCATTGGATGCGGAGCTTGCGTTGCAGCATGTAAAAATGCCTCGGCAATGCTTTTTATGAGTGCAAAAATTTCTCAACTTGCACTGCTTCCTCAAGGACAAGCAGAAAGACATCAGCGTGTAGAAGCAATGGTAGCAAAAATGGACGAACTTGGTTTTGGAGCCTGCACAAATACTTATGCCTGCGAAGCAGAATGCCCCAAAGGTATTTCAATATCGAACATTGCTAGAATGAACAGAGAATTTTTAGTATCTAAAATTGTGTCGAAGTTAACAGATTAAGCAGTATTTAATAATAAAATCCCGGTTATTTTTAATCGGGATTTTTTATTTATGCAAACATTCTTATTTTTTGGGTAACGTTTTAAAATTATAGTATAAAACATGTTTGAAAAAGAACTAAAATATATTGATGGATTTAACGCAAGCAGAATTAAAAAGCTTGGGAATTTTTTAACCTATGGTGAATTGGCTGCGGCAAATCTGCATCCTGCAGTATTACGTTATATTTCTGCCGAAATTGATTATATCATTTATAACGATAGAAAAAAGATTACGCGTGATTCTGTTTTCAGCTATTCAGGAAGAGAAATAAACGAATTGTTTATTAAAATGGCTGAAATTATAAAACGGGATAAAAAGTTTTCTTCGGATTTTCTTTCGGAAACGGCACAAAAAGCTTCTAACTTTAATATGAATTTTCTTATTCAGCCAAAAACAACTTTATTGAAATTTGTTTTTGGTGATGCATCTGAAATGCCAGTTGCGGAAATACAGCAATCTCTTAATTATCTTTATTACTACGACTACATAAACAGTGTTTTTCAGAATTACTTCAGTAAAAAAAGAGTTTTAACAGTTTCTGCAGAAGATTTTGAAGACCTTCTTATAAAAATTCAGCAGAATACTTTCAAAAAAAGCAGCTCGGCGTTAATAAGCAATATGTTGGTTTCAATAGGTGATTTTTTTAATATCGGTTCTGTAGACAAAGCAATTGTTCCAATTAATGCGGTGCAGATTTATTTTCACGAGTTAGGACAGCCAAAGTTCGAAAAAAGAATTGATGATTTCAGAAAACGCGAAGAAAAAGGGAATCTGAAAATTGAGGATATTGTTAGAATATTATTCAGCGAATCGGCAGTTGGAATTGTAAAAATTGAAGACGTGGTTCCAGAAAAACCAGTTGAACCTGTTGTTCCAGTTGATGACGAAACAGCCGGTGAAAAGGTTCTTGAGCTTGTTGCTGAAATGAAAACCAATGCTCCGGTAGAAGAGAAAATTGAAGATGAAATTATTCAGGAAAGACCGAAAATATCAATCGATGCGCCTTTGAAGACAGAAAACACAGACAATAAAGCTGAGATAGAGGAATCCGCAGAAATTGAAAAAATAGTTTTACCCGAAAGTGAACCAGTAGAGAATAATAAAGAAAAAACCATTGAACCGGTTAATCTTGTTGTTGATGAAGTTTCAGAGCCTGCTCCTGAGTTCGAGAAAACTGAATTGAAAATAGAACATATTGTTGAAGAGGTTACTGCAGATAAGGTGAAAATTCCAGAAATCAAAACGGAAAGTATTCTTTCTGCAAAAGATACTGAAGATGAACCTGAGATTCCTGCTGAGAAATTAAACATTTCTGAAACTGAATCTGTTTTGGAAGAAAATTTAGATACTATCTTGCAAAATGCTGATAAGGTGGAGAAATCTGCAATACACTCAGAAGATTCAACAAAATCCATCGATGATATCTTTGAAGAATTTATTCCTGTTTCTGAGAATACTATACGCGATTTTATATCACATAATGAACATAAAGAAGTTGAAATTGAAAATAAGACAGTAAATGCTTCGCAAGATGATATAAAACATCCTGATTCAGAAGAAAAAGCTGAAATTGTAAAGACTGAGCAAAAAGCACCGGCTTCAAAAATAGATACAATGTTCGAGGAGATTAAACCCGCTGAAGTTACCGATAAAAAATCTCAGGAAACTGAGTTTTTATCAAAACCTTATGAGGAAGAAATAAATAAATCTTTTCATTCAATTTTACAGACTGATGAAAAAACATTAAACGAACCTCAAATCTCAGTTCCATCTCAATTCGAATTGGAAAATAAAAATATTGTTGATGATAAAGACGAAATAAAGGAAAAGCAAACCGAGTTTAGATTATCTGCAACCCAGCATGATAACCAAGGTTTGAAAAAAAATCCCGAAAGTGAAGAAAAGAAAGCTAAAATGCATTCAATTTCGGAATTGAAGGAGAAAATTTTCGGAAATATAAGCGATGAAATATCAGCCCAGCAAGGACTAATTTCCAAATTGCCGGATCTGCCGAAGGAAACAGCAGCTTCAAAGCAGCATAACGAACCTGAAACTTTTAAGAATAGTCCCATTCCGCCAATTAATCCTGTTAAAACAAATGTTACCGAAAGCAGACCCGTAAGTAATCAAAAGCTGAAATTTGTTCTGCCGGAAGACGAAGAAGAAAAGACAGAAATCAGATTTTTCAGTCCCGGACCAAAACAAGAAGAAAAAGCACCTGTTAGAAAATTAAAGTTTACTTCAAACGGTCCGGTAGAGCGAAGATTAAAAGCTTCAAAACTTGTTTTGGATAAACGTATTAACAAAATACTTGAAGTAATATTTGATAATGATATGGATGATTTTGCAGGAGCAATTGATCTTTTAGCAGAATGTCCGAGTCCCGGCGAAGCTCATACTTTGATTGATATGATTGCGGGGCAGCACAGGCTTGACACTTCGCAGAGAGAAGTTGATTTATTTAAAAAACTAGTTAATGAATATTTTATCTGATAAAAATTAATGTTTATAGATTATTGTGAAATTACGGTTACTGCCGGAGACGGCGGGAGCGGAGCTGTTGCATTCCGCCGAGAAAAATATGTTCCCAAAGGCGGACCAGCCGGCGGAAACGGCGGAAACGGCGGAAATGTTGTTTTTACAGCCGATGACAATTTATTGACGCTGCTTGATTTTCGTTACAAAAGAGAGTATAAGGCAGAAAGCGGCGATAAAGGTGCAAATTCACTTAAAGATGGGAAAAGCGGTGCAGACTTATTAATTAAAGTTCCTGTAGGCACTGTAATACGAAACCTAGAGACAAAAGAAATAATTTGCGATCTGGATAAAGCCGGTAAAAAATTTACTGTAGTAAGAGGCGGAAAAGGCGGGAAAGGAAATTCCAATTTTGCAACTCCAACAAATCAAGCTCCGCGTTATGCACAGCCCGGTATACCTGGCGAGTCGGTAGATATTTATCTTGAACTTAAACTTTTAGCCGACGTGGGACTTGTTGGATTTCCTAATGCCGGAAAATCTACACTTATAAGCGTAATATCTGCCGCTAAACCAAAAATAGCAGATTATCCGTTTACAACCCTCGAGCCAAATCTGGGTATTGTAAAATATGCAGACGAGAAAAGCTTTGTGGTGGCTGATATTCCAGGTATTATTGAAGGAGCCCACGAAGGAAAAGGGCTTGGAATAAAATTTCTTAAACATATCGAGAGGACAAAAATATTACTTATTCTGATTGATGTAATGGAAAAAGATTATAAAAAGACATATAAAACGTTAATCAACGAATTGGAAAGTTACAGTCCGGTTCTTGCCGCAAAAAAGAAAATTGTTGCTATATCGAAAACAGATTTGATTGAAGCTTCTGAGCTGAAAAAAATTACAAAAATTAAATTCAGCAAATACGATGGCAAAGTAATTCCGTTTTCATCAGCTTCGCAGCAGGGAATAAAAGAATTATTGGATATTTTGTGGGAGAATTTAAAAAATTAAACACAAAGTCTTATTTATTTAAGATTATTCTTCTTTTTCTGCTTTCACTTGGTACAAGTATTTTTTGTCTTGGATTCGGATCTGCAGAAATTGACTTTACAGAAATAATTAATATCTTTCTGGGAAACAGTAATTCTGCTGCGGTAAAAATAATTTATGAAATCAGACTTCCTCGCATTATATTAGCTTTTTTAGTCGGGGGAGGTTTATCTGTTGCCGGGGCAGTATTTCAGGCAATTTTAATGAATCCCTTGGCAGAACCTTATATTTTGGGAATTTCCAGCGGCGGAGCATTTGGAGCAGTTTTTTCCCTTTTACTTGGTTTATCATTTATAGGAACTCAGGCATTAGCATTTGCCGGATCGTGTATGGTTGTTTTTCTTGTTTTTATTTTAGGAAAACGATTCGGTGAATTGGAATCGAATGTTTTACTTCTTACAGGGGTTATGGTTGGTGCTTTTTTCTCGGCAATTTTGCTTGTTTTAGTAACTTTCTTAGACAGTACATTGCGAAGTGCAGTATTCTGGCTGATAGGAAATTTATCGTTAGCACAAAATGATTCTATATATTATGTAGCCCCGGTTGTAATAATAACATCAGGGTTTTTAATACTAAACGGACAAAAATTTAATGTGCTGGCTATGGGCACAACCAGCGCTAAAAGGCTTGGTGTAAATACGAAAATCCTGGTTAATGTTTCCTACATAATTGTAAGCGCAATGATAGGATCTATTGTTTCAGTAAGCGGAATAATCGGGTTTGTAGGGCTTTTAATTCCGCATATTTGCCGTCTTATTTTCGGACTGGATAACAGAATTATTATTCCGGCATCCTTCTTTTTAGGGGCAGCATATCTGGTTATTGCCGATACAATAGGACGGACGGTAATTGCTCCTTCGGAGCTTCCTGTCGGCGCTGTTACAGCTATTTTAGGATCTCCGGTATTTATATATCTTTTACGCCGCCGTTTTAATTCTGTAAACTGATAAAATAAAGTTTGACAATAAGATAATTAAATTACTTGAAGTTATTTGCGAGAGATATTATATTATGTGTTCGTTTTTATAAATTTTGGCGAGGTAGCTCAGTAGGTCAGAGCAGTGGAATCATAATCCACGTGTCGGGGGTTCAAATCCCTCCCTCGCTACGTTTTTACAGGAGAAAAAAATGTCGTTATATACTTTATTAGTATCACTATCAGTTTTAATCGCAATTGTTTTAGTGATTGTTGTTCTGCTGCAATCTAGCAAAGGCGGCGGTCTTTCGGGAGCAATAAGCGGTACAAGTATGGGAACAATGTTTGGTGCAAGAAGAACTGCAGATATTTTAAGCAAAGTTACATGGTGGCTTGGCGGACTATTAGTAGTTTTAGCCTTGGCAATAAATCTTTTTCTTGTTCATCCCGAATCAAAAGGACAGGATGCTGAAAGTATAATTCAGCAAAGCAAGCGGCAAGCGCCTACATCGGCACCGGTTGCTCCGCCAAGTCCTTCAAATGTTAATCCTTAAGTTTAGAACCCCGGAAAATTACCCGGGGTTTTTTATTTACTTTCAGCAAGATATTCAATTATCTGATCTTCCGTGCTTTTGTAAAGTTCCGAACTTCCTTTAGTAAAATTAAAAATAATACTAATTATCAGTTCATTTCCCTTTTCGGTTGAAAGATAACCGGATAAAGATGATACCCCGCGCAAAGTTCCGGTTTTACCATGAAATTTGTAATTGTACTTTCTGTTGTTTTTGCGATCTGCAAGTGTTCCGTCGTTTCCGGCAACAGATAGAGTGCTATAGAAATCCTTGTAAATTGAATCGTTGAAATAAATATTTTCTAAAATACCGCCTATTGAAGCTGCAGTAGTCAAGTTTCCTCTCGAAATACCAGATCCGTCAACAAGCGAGGTTCCCCCTGATAAATCAAGGTCTTCAATCATACTGTTAATTGCCTGTGCAGAGTAAAAAGAATTTCCCTTTCCGCCAACAAATTCGGCGCCAATAATTTTAAAGAGGCATTCGGCAAGAAAGTTATTGCTTCGTTTGTTTATTATACTAAGCATTTCTTTTACAGGCAATTTATCCTCTGCGTAAACAACTGTATTTTGGGGTGTTTCTCCAATTGCAGGAATTCCGTATATTTTAATTCCAAGCTTGATTAATTTATGATATAAATAAGCAGAAGCAAACAATGGTGGTGAGCTAACATAAATCGAATAACTGCGGGAACGGCTTTGTTTCCTATAGCTGCCCGCGACAGAAATTTCTAACACACCATCTTTAAAAACAGCAGTAATTTTTGGTTTCGATTTTGCTCCTGACAATTTTAGCTTATTAATAATTCTTATAAAATTCCCTTCGGGTTTTGCGGATATTTTTACCTTGCCGGTATATCTGTCGGGTTCAAGCGTAATAATTACTTCATTTCTATTTAAATTTAGAGCCGAAACCGGCGGGAGCGACAACATTGATCTTTCCTCTTCAATCCAGTCTTTTCTTGAATAAAGTGAATCAAAAAATGTATCGTCTCCAATAATATTACCCTCAATTATTTTTATGCCAGTTTTAAAGAAATCGTTAATCAAGGCATCAAGTTTTTCTGTTGTGAAAATTCCATTTCCGTAGCCCTTAAAATATAAATTTCCTTTTAAAACCGAATCGCCTTTATTTATTTCGTTTCCTCTTATTTGAGTATTAATAGAATAGTTTTTTCCGAAATAATGATAAACAGCGGCTGTTGTAAATATTTTGGTGTTAGAAGCAGGAATAAGCTGTTTGAAGATATTTTCTTTATAAATAGTGTCTTTAGTTTCCGGATCAAAAATTAGGATAGCACGGTTGTTTTTTTCAGGTAATCTAGAAAGTATTTCAGCAATCTTTTTATCATTCGAAAAATTAGTTTGAGAATAAATACAAAAACAAAAAAAAGCAAGTAGAAGAAATTCTATAATTTTCAAATTACTACATCCGTATTGATGATTTAATTTTTTATCTGTTTATTGTTGCGAAAAATAACTAAACTTACCATTCTTTTTTTGAAAAATGTCCGGAGTTTTAATGAAAAAAATAAGTACCCCGCAAAAAGCCTATAAAAATCTTGATTTTCTGAATTCACCCCAAGCAAGAACAATAAGAATGCTTGCGGAATTTTATGAACCGCAATCCCGTTTTCAGAAAAATAAAATTACAGATACGGTTGTTTTTTTCGGGTCAGCCAGAATAAAATCCAAAAAAGAAGCCGAAGAAAATCTGGAAAAGGTAAAAAAAGAAGCATTAAAACCTACGTCTAAGAGTAAAGAAATGATTGCTTCGGCAGAAAAAGCGCTTTATATGTCGAAGTATTACGAAGAAGCTGTTGAACTATCAGCAAAATTAACTAAATGGTCAGCTGAATTGAAATCGGAGTATAAACGTTTTGTAGTTTGCAGCGGCGGCGGACCCGGCATAATGGAAGCAGCAAATAAAGGTGCCGCTCAGGCAGGAGGTTCAAGTATCGGATTGAATATAAGTCTCCCCTTCGAGCAATTTGTAAATAAATATGTAAAGCCCGAAAACGCATTTGAATTTCATTATTTCTTTATGCGTAAACTTTGGTTTGTAGATTTAGCAAAGGCACTTGTAACTTTTCCCGGCGGCTTCGGTACACTGGATGAACTTATGGAAGTTCTTACTTTACGTCAGACTGGAAAAATTAAGAAACATATGAAAGTTATAATATATGGTAAGGAGTATTGGAATAAAATTATCAATTTTGATGCGTTGATGGAACAAGGAATGATAGACAAAACAGATTTTCAATTATTTGATTTTTGTGATACAGTTGATGAAGCATTTGAGAAAATTACTACTCACTTTTTGAAATACCATTATAAAAAATAAAAAAACCCCCGAATCGGGGGTAAAATCAGTCGTGTCTGTTTTCTTTAGAAGCTCTTCTCTTAGCCTTAATCTCGTTCATTCTTTTCTCAACAGAAGGCTTTGTATAGAAAGTTCTTTTTTTATATTCTTTAAGAATACCCGATCTTTCATATTTTTTTTTGAAGCGTTTAAGAGCTCTATCGATATTTTCACTTTCTTGAAGTGTAATGCCGACCACTTTAATTCACCGCCTTTTAGTGTTTAATAAAAAAATAGATTTCAAATTTAAACAAATGAAAAATATTTTGCAAGATTTAATTACTTGTATATCGTTTTCGTCAATAAATTAAACTCCGAATTATTTAACTATTTGCTCAATAAAAAAAGTAGGATTTTTTTCGATTATACTGTAGAATATAAGAAAGAAAAAAATACCGGAGAATAAATAAGATGCGGAAAATTTTGCTGCTGCTTACCATAATATCAAGCTTAATTGCCCAGCAAAGCAATATAAAGTTTACTCATATCACAACCGACAATGGCCTCTCTCAGTCAAATGTAATGTCAATTCTGCAGGATAAATACGGATTTTTGTGGTTTGGCACTTTCGACGGTTTAAACCGGTATGACGGATACGGATTTACAATATTTAAACCAGATCTAAAAGATTCAAACTCGCTTAAAAGTAATTCTGTTACAAGTCTGTATGAAGATAAAGATGGTTTGATTTGGATAGGAACAAATCAGGGATTATGCTATTACGACAGAAACAGAAATAAATTTTTTTCCTTCTTAAACAAGCCTAATATACCCGAGGGAATAAACGAAGGTGAGATTGGAGCAATTCAAGCGGATAAAAATAATGATCTCTGGATTTCTTCGAATAAAGGGTTGATTAAATTAGATAGACAGAACAATAAATTTATTGAAATAAATAAGATAAACTCTAAATATGTTTATATCGATTCTCATTATCGTATTTGGGTTGGAACAATTACTAACGGATTATATCTTTTAGATCCGGGAAGCAATTCGCGCCAGCATTTTTCGCTGGATATTGCTGGATCAGAAAATATACAGAATTATGAAATAAGATCAATTAAAGAAGATAAAAACGGCATACTTTGGGTTGGCACTTACGGACGCGGACTTGCTTATATGAATTTTAGAGATATTGCAGGTAAAAAGCTTAAAGTGTTTTCAAATGATCCTTCGGACAGAACCAGTTTAAGCAGCAATCTTATATTAAGTCTGTATCCCGACGAAAACGGTTTATGGATTGGAACAGATAACGGCGGTATCAATTTCCTGCCAAATGCAAAAAGCTCGTTTAAAAGATATCAGAACAATCCTGACGACAACAGCAGTCCGAATAATAATTCCATATATTCCATATTAAAAGACAAGTCGGGCGATTTGTGGTTTGGTACCTTTACCGGCGGAATAAATTATATGAATATCACGAATCAGGCTTTTGTGTCGTACCGAAAACTTGCCGGCAATCTGCGCAGCCTTTCAAACAATACAGTAAGAGATTTTGCAGAGGATAAAGACGGAAACATATGGTTAGCAACCGACGGAGGAGGGCTCAATTTATTTAATATAAGGACAAACGAATTCACTCACTATAATACATCAACAACAAACTTAAACCGGGATGCCTTACTAACGGTTTATATCGACAAAAGAGAAAACATATGGGTAGGGTCGTGGGATGGCGGAATAAGCTTGTTCAATCCGAATTCGAAGTCATTTAAATCATACACAAAAGAGAATTCTTCAATAAGCAGTCAAAACATTTTTGACATTGATGAAGACAGCAAGGGAATTTTGTGGCTTTCGTCAACAGACGGCTTAATCAGGTTTGATCCGACAAAGGAGGAATTTAGAACATATACTAAAGCGAATGCTGGTTTGGCAATTGATCATACCGAAGTGCTGTTGGTTGATAGCAAGGATAATATTCTTGTTGGGACAACCCAAGGATTAAGCGTTTTTAATCCTAATACAGAAAAAGCAATTAATTATTCAGCAGATCCAAACAATCCGAAAGGATTATCAACCGGATTTGTTCTTGCAATTTACGAAGAAAGTCCATCGGTGATTTGGGTTGGTACTTTAAACGGAATAAACAAAATTGACCGAAGCAGCAACCAGATTCAAAAGTGGTATGAACCGGACGGTCTTCCGAATAACTCAATAAGAGGAATTCAACCGGATAACAGCGGTAATTTATGGATAAGTACAAACAAAGGATTATCGCGTTTCAGTGTTTCGAAAAACAAGTTTAAAAATTTTACAAAAATCGATGGAATTCAAGGAAATGAATATGTAATTAACAGTTTTTATAAAATGCGAAGCGGAAAACTCCTTTTTGGCGGAGTTAATGGATTTGATATTTTCGATCCTTCCCAAGTTAAGGATAATACTTTTATTCCGCCTGTGGTTGTAACTGATTTTCAGATATTTAATAAATCGGTTATACCCGGCGACCCCGATTCGCAACTCGAGAAAAACATAAGCGAAACATCGGAAGTTGAGCTTTCATATAAAGAATCTGTTTTTTCGTTATCGTTTACAGCTCTAAATTTCAGGGCTTCTGATAAAAATGAATATGCCTATATGATGGAAGGTTTTGACAGCGACTGGAATTATGTAGGGTCGAACCGGACAGCATCATATACAAATCTAGATCCTGGAGAATATACTTTTAAAGTTAAAGCTTCAAATAACGACGGTATTTGGAATGAAACAGGAACAAGTCTTAAAATAATTATTTCACCCCCATTTTGGTCAACTTGGTGGTTCCGAACTTTAATATTTTTAATAATTGCCGGAATTATTTACAAAATAGTTGAAAGAGCAAAAGAAAAACGGAAATCGCTTGAAGAGATAAACAATAAGCTGGCAATGGAAATTAAGCATAGCAAAGAAGCAGAAGAAGAAAAAACCAGGCTTGCCGAAGAAGCCAGAATTAAAGATGAAGAAATTAAAACGTCGCTTCAAAAACAGCAGGATTATCTTAAAAACGGATTTAATCTTCTTCTTTCGGAAATGAATGAATTTGCTGAAGGAAATTTGAACGTAAATATAAAAGTTGATTCGGAAGACAGCTTTTCGCGATTGTTCACCGGATTTAATATTACTGTTAATAATCTGCGCCAAATTATTCTTAATCTGAGCGAAGCGATTGAATCTACAGCAAACGCAAGCGACCATATAAATATAACAGCAGAAAAAATTCTTGAAGGAACAAATGAACAAAGCGCGCGTTCCGAAGAGGTTGTGGCAGCAGTAACCGAAATGACGGCAAATATTCTTGAAAGCAGTAAAAATTCCGAAATGGCTGCGCGCGCATCTGTTGAAGCAAAAAAAATTGCCGAACAGGGGGGAGAAATTGTAAAGCAAACAATTGATGGAATGAATGAAATAAGCGAAGTAATTATCAGTGCTTCCGATACAATTAAAAAACTTGGTGAAAGCAGCAACGAAATAAGCCAGATAATTGAGCTTATTCAGGATATAGCTGACCAGACAAATCTGCTTGCCTTAAATGCCGCAATTGAAGCTGCGCGCGCCGGTGAGCACGGACGCGGTTTTGCTGTAGTAGCTGATGAAGTTCAAAAATTATCGGACAGAACATCGTCGGCAACAAAAAACATTGCTTCGATGATAAAGCAGATACAAGAAGAATCAGTTGGAGCTGTTGATTCGATTTCGCAAGGTCTCGTAAAAGTAAATAAAGGCAAAAATTCCGCAGAGCTTGCCGGTAAATCCCTCGACCAGATAATTAATTCCGTTTCGCAGGTTTCGCAGGTTATCGAACAGGTAGCTCTTGCAAATGAGGAAAATTCAGCAACAGCCGAACATATTGATAACAGTATTGAAATGATTAATAATGTATCGAAAGACAATGCCGAAAGAGCCGCGCAGGTTACAAATGCGGTTGCAGAGTTAAAGGAACTTACTGGTAATTTACAGGAGCTGATAAACAGATTTAAAATAAATTGATTTAGTCAAAAAAAATATTTTTAATTCACTTAAATCTTTATTTATTAAATACAGCTTTTATATTTGATATATAAAACAATATTTATTTACTTAGGAATAAGTTTATAGAATAAGCAATAAGAAATACAGCAAAAATTCTTTTTACAACTATTTCAGGTAAAGTTACGGCAAATAAAGAAGCGAGGTAACTGCCGATTATAAAAGTTATGCACATAATTAACGCAGCTTTTACATTTACAAAGCCGGCTTTGTAATAATTCATTACCGCAAGAATTCCTATCGGAGGCAAAAGCAAACCTAGCGAAGTACCTTGTGCCTGATGCTGTGAATAACCCATAAACATTATAAGTGCGGGAATTACAATAACCCCCCCTCCAATTCCAACAAGTCCGCTCATTATTCCTGCTGCAAGTCCGATGATTAATAAAGATACTGTGTCCACAAAATCTCCTTTTAATACTATCCGAAAAATAATAAAAATCCGCCAAATATTATTGGTAATCAACTTTTCGATCTTTTTCTGAAAGACGCGAAAACAGTGTTGAAAATACTAACATTTATTAGATTCAAAGCATTTGCGAGAAAAATATTTCAGAAAACCAGTGCAAATATTTATCCAATAAAAATAAAATTAGGTTTACAACTTTATTTTGACTAAGTTAGCAGCGTTAAGGCAGTATCTTTAGAAATAACCCCTTTTGGGGAATGATGTAGAAGTAGAAGCAATTCAAAACTTACCAGTAAATTTCAGATCTCTGTCACAATTAAAAACAATTTATTACAAAAAGGAGCACTGTTATGGCAGAGCGCAAACAAGGATCTGTTAAATGGTTTAACAGCACAAAAGGATTTGGTTTTATTTCTCAAGCTGGCGGCGAAGATATCTTCGTCCATTTTAAATCAATTGTCGGTGATGGCTACAAATCTTTAGAAGAAAACGATAAAGTTGAATTTTCGATTACTCAAGGCACAAAAGGTCTTCAGGCATCGGAAGTAAGACTTGTTAGATAATATAAATCTATTTTGATTTTTTCGAACCCCCGGCATCCGTCGGGGGTTTTTTGTTTTAAACACGCCTTCGAATAAACTAATCTTCTCGATGTTCAATAAGTTAATGCTTATTTTTAATTAGTTCATAAAAAAGTTTCTATTTAAATTGTGTTATTGAAAAAAACAGGATTGAAATAAGTGATTTATACATTAGACTTTATGAATGATAAAAATATTGTTGTTGTTAAAACAAAAGGCAGGTTAAATTTCCAGTTTGCTGAGAAATATTCAAAAGAAGCTGTTAAACTTGCACGCAAGAACAATTGCTGCAAATTTATAATTGATCATTCCGAAACAATAACACAAAAAGGAACAAATAAGATTTATGCTTCCGGGGCAGAAATGGAACAGTTCGGTTTCAGAAATACTGACAGCATTGCCATTCTGCTTGAAAAACCGGGAGAAGATGAAGATTTGATTCAAGCTTCAAAAGCTAACAGCCGGTTCTGTGCGATAAAGTATTTTTACAACAACAATTATTCCGAGGCATTAAGGTGGCTTTTAGCAAAAAATTAAGCAATGAAAAATAATCCACCAAAGTTTTCATTTTTTTCGTTTTCTAAAATTATTGTTTTGTGCTTTCCTTTAATGTCTAATTCTCCGACGCTTGCGTCGAGAGTTACAACTTTTTGTAAAAGAGACTATCAACTAGATACCCCGCTGCTTGCGGCGGGGAGATTCATTGACTTAGGGTAAATTCCCCGCCGCTTGCGGCGAAAAAAGAGTAAATTTGTGTATGTCAGAAAGCAAATATATACACAAAGCGCATAATGTATCAGTGTTGTTATATCATTTTGTATGCCCTGCGAAATATCGCAGAGTGGTTTTCAGTCCCAAGGTTGATGAAATATTAAAAGAAACGTGCCTTGAAATTGCAAAGAGATATCAAGTAAATTTTCTTGAAATAGGAACAGATACAAATCACGTTCATTTTCTGGTTCAATCGGTTCCGACTTACAGTTCAACGAAAATAATAACAATTATCAAGAGCATAACAGCACGAGAGATATTCAAACAACATCCAGAAGTAAAGAAACAACTCTGGGGAGGAGAACACTGGACTGATGGTTATTTTGTGAACACAGTAAGTAAGTTCGGAGATGAAAATACGATATCAAAATATGTCAGAGAACAAGGGCTTGAAAGTGAATATAAAATATTACACAAGACAAACCAACTCACACTATTCTAGAGTGTGACAGATACCCCGCTGCTTGCGGCGGGGAGATTCATTAAAGAATTAAACAATACATTCCTGCAGTCATAAAAATCTCAGAAAATTTTACTATTATTAGAAAAAAATAATTTTAAAATCATTTAACTTTTATGTTGACAAATCGAAAATAAATAGTGAAATTATGCGCAATTTATTATAAAAGTTTCGTAATAATTTAATTAACTAAACAAAAACAAATTTCAAGGAAAGGTCGTTAAATAAAATGAAACCTAACATATTAGCAGAAGGAAAAGAAGAACCTCCTTCTATGCTTCACGAGGTATCAAACCTTATTGAAGTACCTGTTGACCCCGAATCCATCCTTACTGACTCAACAGTATCTTCGAAAATTCCTACCCTCCCCGGAATAAGAAGTTTTACTTCCAGCTCAAATCTGACATTTATCAAAAAAAGACCATCTTCAGTAATTCCTAAGCAGTATGTCTGCGGTACTAAAACTTTGGAATTCAGGAAAAATTACTATCCCGAAATAACCGATGCGCAATGGAATAATTGGCATTGGCAGCTTCAAAACAGAATTAAAGACCTTAACGGACTGAAAAGAATTCTTAATCTTTCAAACAACGAGCTTGAAGCAATAGCCGGTCATTCGGGACCACTGCCTAGTTCTGTTACGCCTTATTACGCCAGTCTGCTGGATACAGATGATCCGAACCAGCCTTTAAGAAGGACTGTAATTAAAGTAAAGGAAGAAAATATTTTATCATACGGAGAAGCAGACGACCCGCTGCACGAAGATGCCGATTCGCCGGTTCCGGGACTTGTACACAGATATCCAGACCGTGTTTTGTTTCTTGTTACTGGATTTTGCTCGGTTTACTGCCGGTACTGCACACGCTCGCGAATGGTTGGAAACCGGGGTGGAGAATACCGTTTCAGCTTAAATCAATGGGAAGGAGCACTTGAATATATTCGCAAGCACACTGAAATACGCGATGTGCTTCTATCCGGCGGCGACCCGCTTACATTAAGCGATGAGAAATTAGAGTGGCTGCTTTCCAGACTTCGCGCTATTCCGCACGTGGAATTTATTAGAATAGGATCGAAAGTTCCGGTTGTTCTTCCGCAAAGGATTACTTCCGGATTATTAAAAATCATAAAAAAATACCATCCTGTTTGGATGAGCATACATTTTACGCACCCTGACGAGTTAACGCCCGAAGTGAATGAATCCTGCAGCAAACTTGCAAATGCCGGAATTCCTTTGGGAAGCCAGACCGTTTTGCTAAAAGGTATAAACGATAACGTTGAAACAATGAAAAATCTTTTCCAGGGTCTTTTGAAAATCAGGGTTAAACCTTATTATTTGTACCAGTGCGACCCTGTAGCCGGAAGTTCGCATTTCCGGACAAGCGTAGCAAAGGGGCTGGAAATTATTGCTGGTCTGCGCGGATTTACTACAGGATACGCTATTCCTCATTATGTTATCGACGCACCTGGAGGCGGCGGAAAAATTCCTATTCTGCTTGATTCTGTTGTGGGGCATACTGCCGATAATATTTTACTCCGGAATTTTGAAGGAAATGTTTATAAATATCCCGATCCGGTTGAATAAATGATGAGGAAATCAGTTTAATGTTAATTGGTATTACTTACGACCTTCGGCAGGATTATCTCGATCTCGGGTTCGGGGAAGAGGAAACTGCCGAATTTGATCATCCCGACACTATAAACAGTATCGATTCCACCCTTAAAACTTTGGGATACGAAACCGAAAAAATCGGGAATATTTGGAATCTTACAAAAAACCTTGCTTCGGGAAAAAGATGGGATATAGTTTTTAATATTGCCGAAGGGCTTTACGGATTGAGCCGCGAAGCCCAGGTTCCCGCTTTGCTGGAAGCATTTAATATTCCCTATGTTTTTTCCGATCCGCTCGTGCTTTCGGTTTCTCTTCAAAAAGGAATGGCAAAACGCGTTTTCCGCGATCTCGGAATTCCCACAGCAGATTTTATGGAAATTCACAATCCCGAAGATATTGAAAACGTAAAACTGCCCTTCCCTCTTTTTGCAAAACCGATTGCCGAAGGAACCGGGAAAGGAATTTCGAAATCGTCGCATATAAAAGATAATGCTGAGTTGAAACAGACCTGCACAGAACTTCTGAAAAAATTTAATCAGCCGGTACTTTTAGAAACATATCTGCCCGGACGCGAATTTACTGTTGGAATTACCGGAACAGATAATAAAGCCGAATCAGTTGGAGTTATGGAAATTACACTGAGCGATAAAGCGGAGCAATATGCTTATTCCTTTGAGAATAAAGAAAATTGGGAAGGCAGGGTGAGTTACAAACCGGTTGACGACCCGGAAGCAAAACTTGCCGTAAAAACTGCGCTCGATGCGTGGAAAGGACTTGGCTGCCGCGATGGGGGAAGAGTTGATGTTCGCTCTGATGCAAATGGGATACCCAATATAATTGAAATCAATCCGCTCGCCGGACTGCGTCCCAATTATTCCGATCTTCCGATGATTTGCGATTTTTACGGAATTACTTATACCGAACTTATCCGCAGAATTATGAACAGCGCGCTCGAAAGAGTTTCAAGTGATAATTTCTTTCCAGGAAAAATTTAAATGGAAGGAAGCAAAAAGGTTGCAATCCTTCATAATGAAGTGAGCGCAGAAAGTTCAGCCGATGAGCTTGACGTTCTCGATCAGGTAAATGCAGTTTCCGCATCGCTTAAAGAACTTGGATACGTTCCCGAAACAATTCCCGTTTCGCTTAATCTGCAAAAAACATCCGATAAACTGAAAAGCATAAATCCGCTTTTTGCATTTAATCTTTTCGAATCTTTCGAATCCACCGGGAAATTTATTTACTTCGTTCCGGCTTTGCTCGATCATCTAAAAATTCCTTACACCGGCTCGGGAACGGATGAAATTTTTATAACAACGAATAAAATAATCACGAAAGAATATCTGGAAAAAGCAGGTCTGCCGACTCCGAAATGGAGTTCAGTAGAAAAGATTATTGCTTCAAACGGTGATTTCCCATTCCCTTGCATTATAAAACCCGTTTGGGAAGACGCATCAGTCGGGCTTGACAGCGAATCGGTTTTCAAAGATTTTACTTCATTAAAAAAACATTTTAGGCAAAATACTGCTAGCGGACGTGAATTATTTGCGGAAGAATTTATTGACGGTCGCGAATTTAATATTTCCGTTCTTGCTTCTCCAAACGGTCCGCAGGTTCTTCCTCAGGCAGAAATTGAATTTATAGATTTCCCGGACGGCAAACCTAAAATTGTAGGATACAGAGCCAAATGGGATGAAAATTCATTTGAATGTAAAAATACCGTAAGAATTTTTAGAAAATCTGACGAGGATGAGGATTTATTCGCGCGGCTTTTTGAATTATCTTTGAAATGCTGGAAGCTGTTTAATCTTTGCGGATATGTACGGGTGGATTTCCGGGTGCGTAAAAACGGGCAGCCCGAAATTCTTGAAATAAATGCGAATCCTTGCATTTCGCCGGACAGCGGTTTTGTTGCAGCCTGCAAAACTGCCGGAATAAACTATACTGAAATGATTAAAAGAATTGTAGAAGATATTTCCGGATTAAATAAAGAATTGAGGTATTAAAATTGTTTAGAATCAGAAGGATATACGATGATTATACGAGGCAGAATAAAGAAATAATTAAGCAGATACAGGTAATTTTAAGGCAGCAGTTTGAAGCGCTTGCCGAAGAAAAAATAACAAACATTTCCGAACAATTACGCAATCCGGTAAAATACCAGCTAAAATCAATATTGTTTATTGCTGATGACACACAGGGAAATGTAAAAGGTTTTGCAATTGTTCATCATGCACCAGATTTGAAGTTTGCATATCTCGATTTCATTTCAGCTCAAAAAGGTAGCACCGGAAGAGGAATAGGAGGAGCTCTCTACGAAAGTATTCGTGAAACCGCGCGGCAATTAAGTGTTGTTGGAATATTTTTTGAATGTCTTCCGGATTCACTTTCAATCTGTAATGATAAATCAGTAATTAAACAAAATGCAGCCAGATTAAAATTTTACGAGGCATATGGCGCACGTCCAATTATAAACACCGCATATGAAACACCAGTATTTGAGACAGATGTATGTCCTCCCCATCTGGTTTTTGACGATCTCGGGACAGGAAAGCCGCTAAGAAAAAAAGAGCTGAAAAATATTATTGGTGCTATACTGGAAAGAAAATACGGCGAAATTTGTTCGCCGGAATACATCAAAAAAGTAAAGGATTCGGTGAAAGAAGATCCGGTTCAACTGCGCCCTTTTAAATATATTAAAAAAGTTTCGGTTGAAAAAATATCAGGAATTTCCCGCGAAAGTAAAATTATTCTTGTTATTAATGATAAACACGATATACACCACATACGTGAAAAGGGTTACGTTGAGTCCCCCGTTAGAATTAAATCGATTCTGAAGGATATTTTGCCGATGGGTATTTTCCGACAGATACCTGCGCACAAGTTCAGCGAACTTTATATAAGGAAAGTACATAACCCGGAATATGTTAAATATCTGAAAAAAGTATCCGAGAATGTGCCAGCAAATAAGTCTATTTATCCTTATGTTTTTCCAATAAGGAATGGAAAACGACCCCCGGTTGATCTTCCGATTCGCGCAGGATATTATTGTATTGATACTTTTACACCAATCAATCAAAATGCTTATTTTGCAGCCAAACGTGCTGTTGACTGTACATTAACCGCAGCTGATAAACTTGCTGAAGGATTTTCTCTTGCTTATTCGCTGGTTCGTCCTCCCGGTCATCATGCTGAACATAAAGCATTCGGTGGATTCTGTTATTTTAACTCGGCAGCTGTTGCAGCTAATTTTTTAAGCGAAAAAGGGAAAGTCGCAATTCTTGATATCGATTATCACCACGGCAACGGACAGCAGAATATTTTTTACAAAAGGAAAGATGTGCTTACAATTTCTATTCATGGTCATCCAAAATTTGCCTACCCTTATTTTAATGGATTCAAGGAAGAAACAGGAGAGGAAGAAGGAAAGGGTTTTAACATTAACTATCCTCTGCAGGAACATCTTGATGGTGAGAAATACAGGAACACCCTGGCACAAGCAGTTCAAAAGATTAGAAAGTTTAATCCTGATTACCTGATAATTGCGCTTGGACTTGATACTGCAAAAGGTGATCCTACAGGAACCTGGAATTTAAGGCCTGAAGATTTTGAGCAAAACGGGAAAATGATAGGAGCTTTGGAAATTCCCACTCTTGTTGTTCAGGAAGGCGGCTATATGGTGAGGTCTTTGGGTGTTAATGCAAGACATTTTTTTAAGGGACTGTGGTCAGGTTTTCATTCAGGTCAATATAAATAGCGGAAATTAAATGATTATATCAAACATTAGATTCAGAGAAAATGTGCTCTCCGGCGACGAATTAAAAGTTGAAGAGATTGTCCGTTCGACCGGTTTTTTTTCGGAAGATGAAATTTCAATTGCCCGCGAACTTGTTGAAGAAAGACTGGCGAAAGGAATAGAAAGCGGCTACTTTTTTCTGTTTGCCGAAGTTGAAAACGAGATTGTCGGCTATACCTGCTTTGGTCCTATTCCTGCAACAAAACACAGTTTTGATCTTTATTGGATTGCGGTACATTCAAATTTCCGGGGAAAAGGAATCGGGAAAATATTAAACGTGGAAACTGAGAAAATAATTGCCGGAATGGGCGGGCACAATGTTTACGCAGAAACTTCGGGACGAGGACAGTATGAACCAACAAGAGCTTTTTATGTAAATAACGGATATACAGAAGGCGCTGTTCTCGAAGACTTTTATGCTCCCGGCGATGCCAAGTATATTTATGTCAAGTCCGTTTGAAAAGAAGATGACAAGTAATTTAATTCATACAGCGCAGTTTTTACAGCATCACAATAGTAAACTGAAAATTTTTACCACTTGTTTTCCATTTAAGCATTATTTCTTTAAGTTATGAGCGTGATAAATATTTTTGTTTTAATAAAAACTTATTGAAAGTTAACTGATATTTTAAAGTTATTACACAATATTTCATATTGAAAGTTGTGTTTAAATTAAGGAAGTCACATAACTATGTATACTAAATTAATAATAATTTTCTCTTTCAGTTTTTTATATGGTTTTTTTGAAATATTTATGAGTTTGAGAAAAAGACCTGAACGGAAAATAATAAAATCAGGCGACAAAATGAGTGTTTGGATACTTTCTTTTTTCATTTCACTTGGATATTCACTTGCTTTTAGCATTGCTTCTACAAAAATTGGCAGAATTTATAACTGGGATACTTTTTTTGCCACCGGCTCAATTTTAGTAATAATCGGACTAATAATAAGAATTAAATCAATATTGACACTAAAAGAGCAATTTACCTATACTATCACAAAAATTGAGAATCACAAATTAATTGAAACGGGGTTATATAAATTTATTCGGCATCCCGGATATTTAGGACAATTGATTATTTTTCTAGGGATTGCAACATCTTTATCAAATTGGTTATCTATTTTATTAATGATGATATCTGTTTCAATTGGCTTCATTTACCGGATAAGAAACGAAGAAAATTTTTTGAAAGAACAAATGGGAAGCAAATATTTAGATTATCAAAAAAGGACAAAAAAACTTATTCCAATGATATATTAAAATAATCTACAAATGATTTAAAATGATTACCCTCGAAAAGTTTTATAAAACGGATTTTGATAGATTAGCTTCATAAGTCCTCTTTTACTGTTTTCCATTTAAGTATTATTTTTTTAAGTTGTGGGCGTGATAAATATTTTTTTAATTATTTAATGATTGCAAAAATCAATGTTGTTTTTAACTAATTGAGTATCAAATGATAACTTTAGAAAAAATAATCTTCTATCTGATGATTGGCTTATTTGTTTTATATTTAAATGTTGAATTCCCGTATGGCATTTATTTTATTCTGGCATTATTTCTTATTTTGTATTCCTTTCAATTTTTTAATTATTACAAACTTAGGACTGAGATAAAACAAACTGAAGTTGTGGAAATTCCGAAAAGACATATTGATACTCCCTCATATGTGGTTATTAGTATTTTAGCATGGGCATTGATTATTGGAGTCTTTGCATATTTGATTAGCAATAACATTATTAATATAAATTTTATAAATTATAAAAACGATGAAGTGATTTTTTTTATTGTATTTCCAGTAGGTTTAGTATCTTCTATCCTTTTTTCTGATTACTCTGGGAAATTCTATATCACAAAAAATGGGTTGCAAAGCGGTTTCAAATATTCTGATAATCTTCTTTGGTCAAAAATAAATAATATCATAGTTGATAATGATAAGGCGAATATAAGATTACAAAACAAGAATAAAGTATTATTGAAAATGAAAATTTCTGAAAAATACTTTGCAGAAAATATTGAAAAAATAATGGCAGAATTGAAAGAACGAGTAAAAGAGTTATAGAGTATTCAGTAAGAAAATCCGTCAAATAAGTTTTTTGTAAAAATATTGCTGTTTTAAAAAGTAAACTATTTTAAAATAAACTCTGTTATTCCTTTTAGATTTATTTAGATGAATCGTTTTTGCTTTATAATCATTATACCAAATAAAAAAAGGAGTAAAAAATGAATTTCAATGTAGGCGGCACAGATAAAAAAATAAGAATAATTTCAGGGATAGGAATTTTATTAGCGGGAATAATATTTCAATCGTGGTGGGGTTTGCTGGGGATTATTCCTTTGTTAACGGGACTTGTAAAATTTTGTCCTTTATACTGCCCATTAAATATAGATACAAAAAACAAAAAAGAACCTTGAAAAGATTTAAAAAAATCCGGTTTAAACCGGATTTTTAATTTCTTACTGGCTTAAGCAGATTAATCCCAATTTGATTATACAAATTTTCGGTAATTCGGTAACACGAATTTGTCATTCCTTTTAAAGACATTAAAGGCATATAATCAATCTGTCCGCCAGGTTTGAATATTTTCCCTTCAATAGCCGAAAGATAGAAATCAACTCCAACGTTCCAATAAATATCGGGTTTGATATTTTCTAACCCGGGAAGTGTATATGTCTTTACAAAATCAGGATTTCCCGGCAAATGGAAAATTACAAGTTTGCCCATTGTTGATAAATTTCGAAGGAAATTATCTGTTTTATCAATAAAATCGTAGTTTGGTATATGCGGCTGAGGAGGTTCGCAAACAATAAAAATATGAGCTTGCTGAGCATTTTTTTTTGATGTAGTTAATGTTACAATTCCTGTAGAAACAAAGTAATTCAGCTGTGTTCCGATAGGTCCGGCAAACATTTCATCACTTCCGGGGAATACTATTGTTCCGCCTTCCCACGAAAAAAGTTTAACTTTAAAACCGTTTTCGGCTAATTTTACTGCCAATGGAATACTGGTGATATCAATGCCAATAATACTTACAATACTTTCGCGCGAATTAATGAGCCCAAAAAATTCCTGTTCTGTCATATCCCTCTATAGAAATAATTTTACCAGCTAAAATTACTAAAAAAAGCGTTAACCGCAAAAATCTTACTTAATAAAAATAAACTAAAAACATCCGTCAATTCTAAATCCGCAATAATTACAGCTTTGATTAATTATTTCGTTTGATAAAACCGAATGCCAGTCTCTATTTATAATTGCCTTTCCGCAATTAGGGCAGTAAGTAGCCTGCCCTTCTTTATCGTGGATATTTCCTAAGTAACAATAATTTATTCCTTGCGATAAAGCAGTTTCGCGAGCTGAGTGTAGTGTCTTTGCCGGAGTGCTTGGTTTGTCTGTCATTTTATAATCAGGATGAAAGGCCGTAAAATGCAACGGAACATCGGGTCCTAGATTATTAACTATCCAGCCGGTCATCTTTTTAATTTCTTCGGCGGAATCATTTTCACCGGGAATAAGCAATGTTGTAATTTCCAGCCAGATTTTTGTTTCGTTTTTAATCCACAGCAGAGTGTCAAGTATATCATTAAGATGCGACGATGTAAGGGACTGATAAAAATCTTCGCTGAATGCTTTTAAATCGACATTTGCAGCATCAATGTGTTTATAAACATCCTTTTTTGCACTTTTATCAATATATCCTGCTGTTACCATAACCGATTTAATCCCCTCCTGGCGGGCAAGTTCCGAAACATCAATTACATATTCGCCAAAAACAGTGGGATCGTTATATGTGTAAGCAATTAAATCTACTCCGTATTGTTTTGCAAGGTTTATAACTTTTTCAGGCGATGCATATAAAGCATTCTCTTCATCTATCCTGGCTTTGCTGGTTGACCAATTCTGGCAGAATTTGCATCCGAGATTGCATCCGGCGGTTCCAAAACTGAGTATTGGAGAACCCGGATAAAAATGATAAAGCGGTTTTTTTTCAATAGGATCGATTGCAAAACCCGTTGGTCTGCCATAACTGGCTGTATATAATTTACCCTTAATATTTTTTCTTACAAAGCAGAAACCCGTCTGATTTTGGCTGATTAAACAATAACGCGGACAAAGAGTACAGCGGACTTTACCTTCATCTTTTTTTTCCCACCATAATGCTTCTTTATATTTTATGCTGTGCTGATTCACAAAATTATTTTTTTCTCTGACTATGTTGTTTTTTAGTTTTATCGGGATTAACAATATTGTTCATCTCGCGAAGTCTTTTTTCAATAAGTCCGAATATTGTATCGGGCGGATAATCACCGTTTTTGTCAGGTTCGCCGGCTTTAAATCCGGTAAGAAGTTCAATTGCTTCGTAAGCTTTCGATACAGGATAAATGCTGAAATTACCCTCAGTTACTGCATCAATCACTTCTTGTTTTAAAACAAGATCGGAAACATTCTGCACCGGAATAATTACTCCGTGTTTCCCGTTTAATTCCCTTTTTTTGCACACGTCAAAAAAACCTTCTACTTTTTCGTTAACACCGCCTATCGGCTGTATATCTCCTTTTTGATTTACAGAACCGGTAATTGCATAATATTGTTTTAAAGGTACATTTGCAAGGCACGAAATTATGGCACAAATTTCTGTAATAGAAGCGCTGTCGCCGTCAATCAATCCATAGCCTTGTTCAAAAACCAGACTTGCATTAAAGGAAAGAGGAATTTTATTTCCGAAATTTTCGCGGAAATAGCCTGAAATTATTAAAACTCCTTTATTATGAGTTTGTCCGCTTAAACCGGCTTCTCGCTCAACATTAAGAATATCTCCTTTCCCTAATGAAACGCTGGCGGTTATACGTGTAGGTTTTCCGAAAGAAAAATTTTCGCTTCCGTAAACAGCCAGTCCGTTTACCTGTCCAACCCTTTCTCCGTCTGTATCAATAAGAATTATTCCCTCATCTATCATTTCCTGAAGTTTTGATTCTCCGAGGTTATGACGGTCTTTAGCCGATTCGTATGCCTGAATTACATGATACTCCGAAACAAGTTTTTCACCGAAATCATTTGCCCAGTAATTTGCCTCGCGAATAAGGTCGGCAATCTGAGCAAATTGAGTAGTAAGTTTTTTTTGCGAACCGGCAAATCTTGCAGAATACTCGAGGACCTTTACTATCGCACTTTTGTCGAAATTAAGAAGATTTTCGCTTGATATAATTTTCTTTATTACTCTAGCATAATCGTTCAATATTGAGTTATCATTTTTAATTTCGTAATCGAATTCTGCTTTTATCTTAAATATCTTGTTAAAATCGTCTTCTCCTTCCGAAAGAATAGAATAAATAAATTCGTTACCGATTAAAATAACTTTTGTGTTAATTTTTATAGGTTCGGGCTTCAAACTGCTTGGAGAAATAAACCCGAAATTGAAATTATCCTGTATTTCAAGTTTTCCGTACTGAAGAACTCTTTTTAGGCTGCTCCAAACTCCGGGTTCAGCAAAAGCATCCATTGCTTTCATAACAAGAAATCCGCCGTTTGCTCTTAAAAGTGATCCTGCTTTTATTTTTGTGAAATCGCTGTACCACTCGCCGTCGTCGGTGTGAACTCTTTCAATTGTTCCGAAAATACTTTTGTAACTCGGATTTGTTTCAATAATTACGGGTCGTTCGGTAATTGAAGAATTATCCAAAATTACATTTGCACCGTATTCAATAAGCAAACCTTCTTCGGCAGCACGCTGGTCTTCGGTCTTTTCATACTGTATTTTAAATACATTAATATTTTCGAGAATATCATTTTGGAGGCTGTCCAAATAATTTTTTATAACCTTTTCTTTAAAAATGTCCCGTAAGTTGTCAATTGCTCCTTTTACAAGATTTTCGGTAGCTGCAATTTCCAATTTTGAAAGTTTATCCTGAAAATCACGGGTTATTTTCATAGTTTCTTTATATACTTTCTGCAATTCCTGTTGATATTCGGCATATTTTTTTGCTATGCTTTGGGCTTTCTGGCGTGTTATTTTTTTTGTATTTACGAATTCCGGAAGCTGTTGGATAAATACCGGCTGCTTTTCGATGACCGCAAAGATTTCCGTTCTTGCAGTTTCTCCTTCACCGATTTTTCCCAAAGTAAAATTGTTTCGCTTCAGTCTTCTTTCAAAAGCTTCCATCATGTTTGCCTGTTTCTGTCCGAGAGCAGTAACAAGATTTTTCTTTTTTTCGCTGAATCTTTTGCCATCGAGTACTTTCGGAATTTCTTCAAGCAGAAATAAAATTGTTGTTTTAAGTTCACTTCTAAATTTCTGTCCTTCTCCTGCTTTCATTGTTAAAAGAATTGGTCTGTCGGGGTCGGAAAAATTGTTTACATAAACATAATCCTGAAGTTCGAGGCATTTGGGACTAATATCTTCAAGCATTTTCTGTATTGTGGTTAGTTTGCCTGTTCCGGCAAGTCCGGTAATAAAAATATTATATCCGGTACTGTTAATATCCACACCGATTTTAAGTGCTTTAATAGCTTTTTCCTGTCCAATAATTTCAAAACCGGGTTCGAGTTTGGCTGTTGTTTTAAAATCAAAAATATCCGGATCGCAATTCCATTTTAGCTCAGAAGGTTCAAGTTTACGGCGTTCGGGGGCAGGTAAAAGCTTTTTCATCAGTAATCCTTGTAGAATTTTTCAAATAATTTTAAATAATTATCGCACTCAATTTAAAATTTATAAATGGGATTTTTTGGATACAAAAATTGAAGATTTTTTAAGTTGAGTTATAATCAATTTTTATATAATAATTTATTCCGTAACAGAATTTTTAGCAACCGATTTGAGAAAATCGGTTATGCATTTTTTTACGGCAGCTTCAGTTACTTTTTTTGAAACGGAGATATACAGTTTTCCGCTAACTGAATTGTAGAAATTCAAGATTTCATCAAATTCGGAGTAGCGAAGATCCTTGTAAGAATAGTACATATTTGCCATAAGCGTGCTTTTGGTAAGCGGACGGATTTCTTCCATTCTTTGCTTCATCTGAGTCCGCAGCTTTTTATAATTATCAATCTGGCTTTTTGTAAATTTAACACTCAGTTCAGTAAAAATTTTATCCGATACAGAAACAACCATTTCAAGCATATAATCATTGAGGTTTATAGTTTCAACCATTTCCTCGATATATTTTACAGTACGTCCGGTAAGCTGCTTTTTATAGATTTTTAATGCGGTGGCTGCAATAAGATTTTTATGTTCCTGAAGAGCGTATGCTGTATCCAAATGAGTGAATTTTTTGCCCAACGGAGATTGAATCCAGGCGATATATGTTCTGAAAGCCGCTTCGTTATAATTATTAACAACTATACTGTTAGTAATTGAATCCAAAACAGCTTTCGAAAAACTTGAATCAAACTTCGCTTTAACTCCGGCAGAATCGAAAAGATCGATATAAGATTGAGAAAAATCATTCCAAAAAGATGTTTTAAATTCGTTCAAAGATTTTTCGAGATGTGCAGCGGTAATAAAATCCGTAACAAGTTTTTGGTTTATATTTTTTTGTGCCCAAGTTACTGAAATCATCAAAAACAATAAAAAACATAATCTCTTCATTTTTATTTCCAAGTTTTTATATGAATATTTCGCTTAATAATTTTATAAACAAAATTAAACCTTTTTTTTTTAAGCGGAAACAACAATATTCGGTTATAATGATTTTGAGTGAAAACAAAAAAAAAAAAAGTGAATTCAGAATTTTTGCCCATAGGGGAGCAAGCGGAAGGATGCCCGAAAACACCTTGCCTGCAATTGAAAAAGCAATAAGTTACGGAGCAAAATGGATAGAAATTGATATTCAGTTCAGCGACGGCGAAATATTTGTTTTTCACGATGAAAGATTGGAAAGGCTTACCGACGGGGAAGGCTTCTTTAAAGAAAAATCGATAGAATATCTTCGTTCGCTTAATGCCGGAAATGGCGGTAAAATTCCTTATTTAAGAGAAGTATTGGAAATATCGAAAAAAAAACTTTGTATAAATATCGAAATAAAAGACGATGACGCCGTAATACCGCTTAATGATGAATTAAAAAAACAAATTGATGCCGGAAAGTTTCTACCCGAAAATTTTATTATTTCGTCCTATTTCATAAAACACATCGAACTTTTCCGCTCGCTTAATAGTATTATGCCTTGTGCAATTATTACAGATTATGCTGATAAAAGCATTATCTACAAATCCGAAACACTTGATTGCCGTTCCGTTCATATAAACATCTCGGGCGTTAACAGAAACTTTGTTGAAGTATGCCATAGTAAAAATGTAAAAGTTTATGTTTTTACAGTTGATACCGAAAAAGAATTAAATGAAATGAAAGAAATGAATGTTGACGGAATTTTTACTGACTTTCCGGATCTTTTTATATTAAGTTAAAAATAAGACTTTGTTATGAGATAATTTTGGCGGATCCGTCAAAGCCGGACGGGTCGACTAACAAAATCTAAATCCCGATAAATCGGGATAAGATTTTCTAAGTCGGGTTACCCAAAATAGCCAATAATAAAAACTCAACAATAATATTATTTGTTTTAATGACTATTTGGGATTTAAAAAAAAGCCCCGATGCAATAAGGACAACAACTTTTTTTTAAACAAAAAACCATTAACCCGGCAAAACTGCCGGATTAATGGTTTCAAATTCCTGAAAAATGGGAATACTAAACCCGATTTAATTCATAGGCCTGATAAAATTCATTAATTCGCGGTCGTGGTTATTCACAATTTTGCATTCATTTTCAAAATACATAGTTGCACCGTTTTCAGCAGTATAAGCAGGCCACAAAGGCAGTTTTCCTTCAACATTCGGATTCCCTGTTTTTGCGAAGTTTAACCAGGCTGAACTCATTTTGTCGGACAATTTCCAGGCATCTTCAGTATTGCCTGTCCAGTCTGGTCTCAAATCAACAGTATTGAATGCCAAAGAAATATCTAAACCATGGAACGAACCTTTGGAGCTGTCATCAACCGCGCTTTTCCAAGCTAAGAAATAAACATACACAGGAGCATTTCCCTTTATTGATCTCGCATCAGCAGTTTTTATGGTATTTGGTCTGAAAACATTATCAATAGAAAGAAGATCCTGAGGTGTGTAATTTGGGTATGCTTTTGCAAACAGCTCAATATATTTATCTGTTTTATCGCCATATTCTTTAGCGAGCCGTTCTTTTGCCTGTGCAAGTGTCAAGCCTTTTTCAGCATAAGCTGTATTCATCAGCTCATTTAAGGTGGTACCCATCAAAATTGGAATATCTTTTGAAATATCTGAAAATCCGGGACTGAAAGGCTGCTGGAGTAAAACCGAATTATCAACAGAAGGTGTAAAACCAAACATTGTAGGCGCTCCGGGTTTTCTTGGTCCGGAAAGCTTCATAATCGCGTCATTCCCAGCTTTTACAAGATCAGCATAAGGAATTGAATTAAGTTTTTCTGCTTCGTTTGGTTTAAGTCCTAAATTCTCAAGTACAGATAAAGCCAATTCCTGTGATTTTTCTTTAGTCATTACGTTAATAAGTGTACCGCTTTGAATAATAGCTTTGTGAAATAATCCTTTTGCAGATGGCATACACATCAAAGTTCCCACTTTTCCGCCGCCGCCGGATTCGCCCACAATGGTTACATCAGCTGGATTGCCTCCAAATTTCTCAATATTTGCTTTTACCCACTCCAATGCTTTTACGATGTCGAGCATACCTACATTTGCAGATTGTGCATATTTTTCGCCGCACGCCGATAAATCAAGAAAACCGAGGATATTGAGTCTGTGATTAACAGATACAAAAACAATATCGCCTTTTTTTGCCATTGCTTTTCCATAAGTCATTGGGTCGTTACTGCTTCCAACGTGAAAACCTCCTCCATGCATCCAGAACATTACCGGACGTTTTTTGCCATCTGCTAATCCTTTTGTCCAAACATTTACGCTGAAAAGTTTATTTTCATCCATTGTGGAATCAGGGATCCAGGCAACTATTTGTTTAGCAACGGGACCAAATTCGGTACATTCGCGAACACCTTCCCAAGCATCCGGCAGCTGCGGAGGCATAAATCTTTCGGCTTTCGCGTAAGGAATTCCTTTGAAAGTGAGAATACCCTCATCATTAACACCGGAAATATCGCCGGAAGTTGTTTTTACAATAGGTTTTTGGTTTTGAGCTTGAATATTGTCAGCAAAATATAAACTGACAAACATCAAACAAACGGATAAAATGCATGTAATTTTTTTCATAATTTTATTTTGTTTTAGTGAGAAAATTAAATGGACTAAAAAAAAGGATTTTTATTGTCCATTAAGTTATTTATTAGAGGATAGAATATAATATTTAATGAAGAATAAAGCCACAAAAACCCATACTGATATGTAAAATTACCCGAAGAGAGAATAATCTTCGGGTAATTCTTAAAAAAATTATTTCAGCAGGACAGCTTTTATCAGTTTATTAAATTTTTCTCCCGATTCTTTAGAAATTGCTTCCATTCTTATAAAATATGCACCGCTTGCAACTCTGCTTGCATTCCACACTAATTCATATTTTCCCGGTTCCGCATTTTTGTTTTCCAGTATTTCTATAACCTGTCCTATTGCGTTTATTACATCAATTTTCACGCTGCTGAATTCGGGAATAGAATATACAATTTTTGTTACCGGATTGAATGGATTTGGATAGTTTTGCGAAATATTATAATTGTCCGGTCTGATATCAAGCGCTATTTCCTCCGAATAATAGAAATTACCGTCAAGATCAATTTGTTTTAGCCGAAAGAATAATGACGATCCAGTTATTATTCCGTTATAATGAAACAGGTAATTTTCATTTTTATTACTGTTTCCTTTCCCCCTTACAAAACCGATTTTCTCCCAGCTGCCGTTTTCTCCCTTTTTAAGTTCAATTTCAAAGCCGTAATTGTTCTTTTCGGATGCCGTATTCCAAACAATCTCGATAGTGTTTCCTGTAAACTTAGCATTAAAAGATACTAACTCTACCGGCAACGTAATATCTCCTCCGCCTCCGATTACTGCTTCAGGACAAACACAAGAAGAATCTTCAGCAATAAGTACTGCTCCGGAGTTTACAAAAATGAAGTCTGCACAAATCTGTGAATTCATTTTTACATTTGCAATGCTTCCGTCATTCAGGATAATCTGGCTTACCTGTGAGCTGACCGGTATTGAAAACAAAAAAACAAGGAGAACAAAGAATATTCTTTGATAGAACATATTTCCCCCTTTTTATTTGGTTGCCATTTTTGTTGAAATGATTTCATTGAATTTTTCTGTAATTGTTGATATGGCTGAGTTTTGTTTATTTATAATTTCCTGCTGTTCCTGAATTGTTCTTAATAGAACAACTGCAAGTTTTACATAATCAATTGACAAGTATCCATTTTCATCTTCTGAAACCAGCTCCGGGAAGTATTCCCGCACTTCTTGAGCGATAAGACCTGTCTGCTTGGATGCTGAAAAGTTCTTTTCAGGAAATTCTTCCTTTTTCCAGTCAAAGTTTACCGGGTTTAATTTCATTACTGATTTAAGTGTTGAATAAACAGGAGTGATGTTTTTCTTATACCGCAAATCGGATGTATGCGACCAGCTCCCAGTATATGTTCCCGAACCGATTACTTGTACCAACCCGTATGTTGGCTGTGGAGCACCAGATTCTCCCGGTTTAAGAATAATACTGCCGCCGCCGCCATCGGCATATCCGCCATAAATATATACATTACCCGGACCTACACCTGCTCTGGTATCTCCGCCACAAGCTAAAGTAATGTCGCCTTGATCACCTCCGGAAGAACCTCGCCCAGAAGAAATTATTACACTACCTCCTTCTCCATCGGAATTGGGGTTGCCAGCTGAAATTTTAACATCTCCGGCTTTATCTTCACCACTTCCAGCATAAAGTAAAACATCACCGCCTACCCCTCCACCACTTATATTTTTCCCTCCTTCCAGATTAAGAGTAGCTGGATCTGCAAGGTAGCCTCCACCCCACAAAACACCTCCACTTAACTTTACGTTTCCTGCATTTGAACCGCCATCTATCGATTCCGCAATAAGATTGATATCTCTCCCTAATCCGTCAGCGTATTCATTTCCGGCCACGTTAAAAAAACCTGTTAAGCCGGAAGTGTTCCCAAAGTTAAAAACACCTACCCTTTTGTAAGTATCTTTATCTTTATACCCGAAGTTAAAAACCGCATTTCCTGTAACAGATTGCAATATGTCGCCGTTTCCGTTGAAAATCAGTAAGGAGCTGGTATCCGTACCCCCCAGACGGAATTCGATATCGTGAGCTACCTGAGCTGTAAGAAAACCGATAAAAATTAAAAATAATGCTAAACCAAACATTCTGTAAGGTTTCATAACCCCTCCATTAATTTTTAAAATAAATTATTTAATCCGGACTTTTAAAAAATTAAAAGTCCTGCTGGCAAAACGCGTTTGCCACCGATTGGTAAAGGAATAAATTAGTACCAGCAACAACATTATTCAGTTTCCTTCAGAGTGCCCTCTTGGCTTTTCGCATCCAAATCGTTACGAACAGCAGAAAACATAAATAATTATAAAGCAGCTTTAATTTTATACTTATAAAAATGGAATGTTGTGATTTATATCACTAAATGTTAAGTTTTTATGTGTTTAAAAAAGTTTTAACTTAGTTTAAAATATTGCAGCTTTTCCCCGATACGAAACTTTACAGTGCAAATAGAGTTTAATTTCCTTAATTTCACAGATATAAAAATCGGCTTTGGAGGAAGAAATGAAAAAAAAGACAACTAGTCTAATTATGATTCTGTTTTTCGTAATAAACGTTTTCGGACAAACAGAAGTAAATACGCGTCTGGAATCGGTTAAAGTTTACATCAGCGGCGCAGAAATGACACATTCGGCAAAAGTAAATCTGCGGTCAGGAAACAACGAAATTATTTTTAAAGATTTTGCGCAAAATCTTAATCCCCAAAGTATAAGAATACAAACTGAAAGCGGCGTTAAAATACTGTCGGTTGTTAATCTTACAAATTATCTTTCGGAAAAACCTAAACCCCGAAAACTGCTGGAACTGCAGGACAGTCTTGAAAAATTAAATCTAAGATTAAGAGAATTGGGAAACCGGAACACAATTTTAAGTGGCGAATACGATATGATTATTGCCAACAAAGCAATAGGCGGAAGTGAAAAAGGCGTTTCGGTTGATGAACTGAAAAAACTGGCTGAGTTTTATAATAAAAGAGGAACTGAAATTAAAACGGAACTTATTAAGTCAAGTGTTGAAGAGAAAAAAGTAAAAGAAAATATCGATAAACTTACAAACCAGATTAACGAAATGAACAACACTCTTAGCCAGCCGCAGCAGGAAATCAGTGTTTCGCTTATTTCGGATAAAGCAAAAAATGCCGATTTTTCAATAATTTATTACACTTATTCTGCCGGATGGAATGCCGAGTACGATATCCGGATAAATGATATTGCTAAACCAATTGAATGGGTTTACAAAGGAAAGGTTTTTCAGAATACAGGAATGGATTGGAAAAATATTGATATTGTACTCTCCAACAACAATCCCTCCTACGGTTTGTATTTGCCGGATTTAGACCCAAAATATTTGAATTTTATTCAATATGAATCATCTGATAGAGTTGTAATCAGAGGAATAAATCCTATGAGCAATCAGGCTATGACGATGGATGCACTAAAAAAAGAAGAAATGAGCAATATGCAAAAAGTTTTTGAACCGGAAGAGCCGATATTTACTTCTGAACAAAAGCAAAACTCGGTTGAATTTGAAGCACGTGCTAAGTATAACATTCCCGCCGACGGAAAGGAGTATTCTATTCTCCTTACAACTTACGATATTCCTGCCGAATATGAATATAAATGCGTGCCGGCAGTTCTTAATCAGGCAGTGCTTACAGCAAAGATTAATGATTGGTCTAAATACAGCATTATTCCGGCAAATGCAAACATATATTTCGAAAATGCCTATGTTGGGCAGACTCACTTAAATACAGCAATTACCGATTCAAATCTTTCAATTCCCGTAGGGAAGGATAAACTTGTTAACGTTAAGCGCGAACGTATAACCGATTTTACAGAAAGCAAATTCCTAAGTTCCAATATCATTAGAAGTTACAAGTACGAAACCACAATATCAAACGGAAGAAAAAATGATGTAAAACTTCTTCTGAAAGATCAGATTCCTGTTTCGCAAAATGAAGATATTGAAGTTGTTGATGTAAAGATAAGCGGCGGTTTGTTGAATAAAGACACTGGAATTATTGAATGGAATTTGAATATGAAAGGCGGCGAAACTGTTAAAAAGAGTATCGAGTACTCAGTGAAATACCCGGGAGATAAAAAAATAAACGGATTATAAAGAAAAGGGAAGTCCGGTTTTATGCCGGACTTTTTTCTGACGAAGAGAATTAAAAATTAAGTTTTTTATACTTTTCTTTCAATAAAAATATTAATTTTACTTAACTGAATAAATAAGACATTAAGACATAATAGGAATCTAAAATTGAAAACTATCATTTTAATTTTATCACTTCTTCAAATAATAATATTTGCTGAAGAAAAAGGGAACAGAACAATGAAAGACAACTGCGTAATAACAATCAATTCCGGTAAAGTAAGCATTTCTGCCGATCCTCTGAACGGAGGATTGATAACTTCTTTTAAACTGGGCGATTATGAATTTATCACTCAGAAAAAAGACAGCAAAGAAGGATACGGTTCAACTGTTTGGCCCAGCCCTCAATCTGTATGGAACTGGCCGCCGCCGGCTGTACTTGACAGGAAACCTTATACTGTTGAAAACTTGAACGATATTGTTAAAATGACAAGCGGCGAAGGCTGTAAAACCGGATTCCAATTATCGAAAGAAATAGTCTCGGGAAAGGAAAATTCGATAAAATTGAAATATGAGATGAAAAATATTTCTAATGAAGTTAAAAAAACTGCTGTATGGGAAATATCTCGCGCGCCAAAAGGAGGAATGCTTTTTTATCCTATCGGCGCACCGGAAATGGGAGTTAAGTTTTTTCCACCGGTTGATGTAAAAAATATTGACGGAATTATTTGGTTTGATGCTAACCTTAATAAACAGGAAAACCATAAATTAAGCTACGGCGACGGAAAAGAAGGATGGCTTGCTTATGCCATAAATAATAAGCTGTTTATTAAGAAATTTGATGATATTCTTCCGGAAGAAACCGCTCCCGGCGAAGGCGAAATATTATATTATTCAAGTTTTACCTGCGATTATATCGAAATTGAAGTGCAAGGGAAGTACGCCGAATTAGAACCGGGGAAATCTGTATCGCTGGAAGTTGAATGGATAGGTATCGAAATACCCGAAGGCATAAAAGTTGAAGCTGGTAACAAAGAACTTGTTGACTTTGTAAGGTCTGTAATTAAATAATTTGGTATTAATCACAGACTTAATTATGTAATTGACAAATTGAGTTTTATAAGTTACTTTTATGTATAGATTTATATGACTATCAATCCGGTAAATATTGTACAATTCACTGCAATCAGCAGGACAGACAAAGTCGAAGCTGTTAATATTCAGTCTCCGCGGGCAGATTATACTAAAATTCAGGAGACAACAGACCTGCTTAATGCTTCGCGGAATACAAGCATTAATAATATAAATCCCGAATATTCTGGCAGTGCGCCGGTTGCTGGTACAAAAAATACCTTTAAAAATCTGCTGGAAACTGCAAAAAAGCAGGCGCCGGAAAACAGACCTGCCGAAAAAATTGATTCCGAAAATGAAGACCTGATTGAAGATGACAAAAATTCACCTGAAATTAAGCGTAAGGAATTAGGCAAAGGTTTTTTTATAACTGTGCCATCCGAAAAAAAGCCCGAAGATAATTCCAATTTGCCAAGATTATCTAATATTAAAGAATTGCCTTCTTTTTACTATATGAATCAGAAGCTGGATACAGGAAAACTTGTTGATATGTTTATTTAACTCAGCTCGTTGCTGCTTTTTATAATTTAATCGTTTTTAATTCCGCTTAATTCTTTTTCTCTTACTCTTTCCTCATAATCTTACTCTCTTTTTCATTATATTTCGCATTATTTTTTTGAATTAAAGGTCAAAAATGCGTGTTAAAAATTTAGATGAAATCCCAAAAGCCTATAACCCTGTTGATGTTGAGGATAAGTGGTACAAGTATTGGGAAGATAACCGGTTTTTCCATTCCGAAGTTGATAAGTCAAAGGAGCCTTATACAATTGTAATTCCGCCTCCGAATATTACCGGCATACTTCATCTCGGACATATTTTAAACAATACAATTCAGGATGTTTATATCCGCTACAAAAGGATGAAAGGATTTAATTCCTGCTGGGTTCCGGGAACCGACCACGCTTCAATTGCCACTGAAGCTAAAGTTATTGGAATGTTAAAAGAAAAAGGAATTGACAAGTGGGAACTTGGACGCGAGGAATTCTTAAAACACTGCCGCGAGTGGCAGGATAAGTACGGCGGGATTATTTATAAGCAATTGCGCAAACTTGGCGTAAGCTGCGATTGGGAACGCGAACGGTTTACGATGGACGATCACTATTATAAAAAAGTGATTGAAGCATTTGTTGATCTTTACAAAAAAGGATTGATTTACCGAGGATACAGAATGGTAAACTGGTGTCCCGCTTCAAAATCTGCAATTTCGGATGAAGAAGTAATTTATAAAAATGTTAACGGAAGTTTATGGTACTTAAAATATCCTGTAAAAGACAGCTCTGAATTTCTTGTAGTGGCAACAACGCGTCCCGAAACAATGCTCGGCGATACTGGAATTGCGGTTAATCCTAATGACGAAAGGTTTAAACATTTAATCGGCAAATCAGTAATTCTTCCCATTGTCAACCGCGAAATCCCCATTTTCGGCGATGAATATGTTGATATGGAATTTGGTACCGGAGCTGTAAAAGTTACTCCCGCCCACGATATAAACGATTATGAAATGGCAAAACGGCACGATTTGAAAATGATAAACATTTTTAACGAAGATGCCACAACAAATAAAAATGTACCTGAAGCATTCCAAAATCTTGACCGTTATGTTGTCCGCAAAAAAGTTGTTGCTAAATTCGAAGAACTTGGTTTGCTGCTTAAAACTGAGGATTACAGCAATAAAGTCGGCTATTCCGAACGAGGCGGTGTACCTATTGAGCCTTATGTTTCGGAACAATGGTTTATGAAAATGGATGATCTGGTTAAACCAGCACTGCAAGTTGTGAAAGAAGGAAAAGTAAATTTTCATCCTGCTCACTGGGTAAAAACTTACGAGCATTGGATGGCAAACATTAAAGATTGGTGCATCTCGCGCCAGCTTTGGTGGGGACACAGAATTCCTGTCTGGTACCACAAAGATTCCGGTGAAATTTATTGCGATGTAATTCCGCCGGAAGATATTGAAAACTGGCGGCAGGAAAATGATGTTCTCGATACCTGGGCATCCAGCTGGCTTTGGGCGCAGGATGTATTCACTACCAAAGAAGAACAGGCATATTATTATCCTACAAATTTATTGGTAACTGCTCCGGATATAATTTTCTTTTGGGTTGCGCGGATGATAATTGCAGGAATGGAATTTATGAAAGATGTTCCTTTCCGCGATGTTTATTTTACAAGTGTTATCCGCGATATGCAGGGAAGAAAAATGAGTAAATCACTCGGCAATTCGCCTGATCCGCTGGATGTAATTAAAGATTACGGCGCAGATGCTATGAGGTTTACAATTATTAATATTGCACCGCTCGGGCAGGATGTTCTTTTCAGCACTGATAAATGTGAACTCGGCAGAAATTTTGCGAACAAAATTTGGAACGCAGCGAGATTTCTTTTGATGAACGCGCAGGGTCTGGAATTAAGCGAAGATTTAAAAGACAAATACATTGATTTTACGGATAAATGGATAATCTCCAGATTCCAGAATACAGTAAAGGAACTTGACAATGCATACGATAAATTTGATGTTACCGGCGCTACAAAAATTATTTACGGCTTTGTTTGGAACGACTTCTGCGACTGGTATATCGAGCTTTCGAAAAACAGAATGTACTCGGATAATATCGAGGTGAAATCTGCGGTGCTTTCGCGCTCGCTCGCTCTTTTTGAAGATATGCTGAAAATTGTTCATCCGTTTATGCCGTTTATTACCGAAGAAATCTGGCAGCTTTTTGATGAAAGAAAAACCGGCGAAAGTATTTCTGTTACTGAGTTTCCGAAAGTTGATGAATCGTTGATAAACATTGAAGCAGAAAATGAAATCGAGTTTGTGCAGAATGTTATTACTGCAATACGAAATATCCGCGGCGAAATGAATATTGCGCCTTCGAAACAAATTAACGTGATAATAAAAACAGAAAAACTTAGCGACGTTCAAAAGCAGTATATTAAATCTTTAGGAAGAGTTGAAGCCCTTGAATATGGAGCAGAAATTACAAAACCAAAAGCAAGCGCTTCGGCTGTTGTAAAAGGCGCTGAAATTTTTATTCCGCTTGAAGGATTGATTGACTTGAATGTTGAAAGACAAAGAATTGAAAAAGAAATAAACCGGCTTGAAGGCGGATTACGTGGAATTGATGCAAAACTTTCGAACGAGAAATTTGTAAGCAATGCCCCTGCCGATGTGGTTGAAAAAGAGAAAATCAAAAAAGCCGATTTTGAGTCGTCTCTCGAAAAGCTAAAAATAATTTTAGAAGATTTGAGATAAAATAATTAAAGGCTGTTTTTTTGAACAGCCTTCAAAAATCAATTAAACTGGATTTTTAATCTTTTACTTTCTGCTTTTCTTTGAATAAAAAGAATTATCGGAATTGCTTTTCCGCGATTTACGGTCTTTTTTATCTTTCCTGTCCGATTTCCTGCCTTCATTTTCAAATTTTGCTGGTTTTCTGTCTTCATACCAGTTTTCACGTCGTTTATCAGTTTTTCTTTCCGGACGATCATCCGATCTGCGGTTTCTTCTGTTATCCGATCCTCTTTCCGGTCTTCCGCCTGAACGTTTATCACGCCTGTCACTTGAACGTCTCTCCGATCTATCGCCTGAACTTCTTTCGGATCTGTCGCTATAACGTTTTTCCGATCTTCCCCCTCCGGATTTCCTTTCGCGTCTGTCATCTCCGCCACCGCGGTCAGATCTTTCATCTCGCGATCTTCTGTTTCTGGAATCGGATCTGCCTGAGCTTCTAGATTTACTTTCTGCAACTTCGACAGATATTTTTCTGTCTTTCCTCGTCTTGTTTTCAAAAGCATCCAAAATATTCTGAGTAAAAGATTTATCTACTTCAAAAAATGAAAAAGTTTTCAAAATTTCAATTTCACCGACTTCAATATCACGCAGACCAGTAAAGTCGTTTATCATGCCGATTATGCTAACCGGTTTAATATCGTCCATTTTCCCGACGTTTATAAAAAAGCGGGTATATTCGGAATTTCCGTTACGTTCGCGCTTATCCTTTTTTCTATCGCCCTGAATATTAATATCGCCTGTATTTTTGTAGTAATCTAAAAACCTGTTAAATTCAAGCGACACGAATTTTTTTATTAACTCTTCACGATCAAGCCATTCGAGCTTTTTATATATAGTCGGTAAATAAGATTCAATCTGCGTATCATCAACTTCCACTTTTTCCATTCTATCGATAAGATGGAAAAGCTGTTTTTCGCACACTTCTTCGCCAACAGGTATTGAAGTGATGCTGAATTTTTTGCCGATCTGCTTTTCTATATCCTGAAGTTTTCTTTTTTCTTTGAGATTTGCAATAACAACTGAAGTACCTGATTTTCCGGCTCTGCCGGTTCTTCCGCTGCGGTGAGTGTAAATTTCGTTTTCGTCGGGCAGATTATAATTTATAACGTGAGTGAGATGGTCCACATCCAGCCCGCGGGCAGCAACGTCGGTGGCAACAAGCAATTTTAAATGGCGGATTCGGAATTTATTCATAACATTATCGCGCTGTGCCTGCGAAAGATCGCCGTGAAGCGCATCTGCGTTGTAGCCGTCTTTCATCAAAAGGTCGGCAACTTCCTGGGTTTCTTTGCGAGTGCGGCAGAAAACAATTCCGTAAATATCGGGGTTAAAATCGACAATTCTTTTTAAAGCTAAATAACGGTCGCGGGCTTGAACAAAATATGCAAGGTGATTAACATTTTCGGCACCTGCATTTTTACGTCCTATGGTTATTTCAACTGGATTTTTCTGGAATTTTTCGGCTATTGCAACAACTTCTTTTGGCATTGTTGCAGAAAATAAATATGTGCTTTTTTCTTTAGGCGTTGTGCTTAAAATTGCTTCAAGCTCATCGCGGAAACCCATATTAAGCATTTCATCTGCTTCATCCAGAACAACAGCTTTTATTTTAGAAATGTTTACAACCTTTCTGTTTATAAGGTCTAATAGTCTGCCAGGGGTTGCAGAAATTATATGAACACCCTGTTTTATTGTCCGGATTTGATGTTCGATGCTGGCACCGCCAAAAACCGCTGCTATTTTAACTTGTTTGTATTTTGATAAATCAATAAGATCATCGGCAATCTGTAAACATAATTCTCGGGTAGGACTTAGTATTAAATATTGTACATCTTTAGAGTTACAATCCGTTTTTTGTAAAATTGGTATTCCGAAAGCTGCTGTTTTCCCTGTTCCTGTCTGCGCCAAAGCAACAATATCAGTTTTATCGCTGCTTAAAAGCAAGGGAATTACCTCTTCCTGCACAGGCATCGGATTTTTGAATCCAAGCTCCTGAACAGCTTTTAAAATATTGTTATCAATTCCCAATTCTTCAAAATTCTTCATTTTATATCCGTTTTTTTACCCGTTTGAAATTTTCAAAAGAGTGATTTATAATTCATTTAATTCAAAAGAGAAACGATGAAATGTGTTCAGTTGAGGAAAGTAAACCAGGCATAAAAATAAAAACTTCCAAATACAAGAAAACAAACAAAAAAAATCTCTAACGATATGTAAACATACAAAGAAATACGTTTTTATCATAAAACAATTTTTAAGGTAAAAAAAATAGCCTTTATAACCCGTCTATATAATTAATAAACACTTTTCTGTTCGAACTGTGAATTATTTTGCAACATTAAATGTAACAGTAAACAATGAACCCGATCCTTTTTCACTTTGTGCTGTAATCTGGGCTTTATTTAGATCGCAATAATTTTTTACAAGCGTAAGTCCAAGTCCGTTTCCTTCGTATTTCCTTTCGTAAACTTGCTCTTCTTGGGCAAACGGTTCAAAAAGTTCTGGTAAAAATTCTTTCGAAATTCCTATTCCTGTATCTTTTATTTCGACGCGCACTTTTTTTGTTTTTTCTGTGTTATAAACCCTGATTGATATTTCGCCGTCTTCTGTGTATTTCATTGCATTATCCAAAATGTGGCTGAATATCTGGAAAACCGAATAACCATCGGCATAAACGTTGCAATTTTCACTTTCATTTTGCACCGTTATGCTGAGTTTTTTTTCTTTAGCAAATTTGAAGTACTCAATATACAACGGTTCAATAATGTGCGAGTAAAGATTAAACTCGTTAAAATTCGGCTGAAAAGATCCGGTTTGAATTTGAGTCATGTCCAGAAATAGATTTATGGTGCGCAGAATTCTTTTTCCTGCGCGGTCAATTATTTTAAAAGAATCTTGAAGATCGAAATCGGAATCCAGATCGATAGAATCGCGCAATAAATTTGTAAAGCTTAAAATTGTGTTAATGGGGGTGCGTATCTGGTGCGACATTTGCGATAAAAACTCGGGTTTAAGTACACCGGGTTTTTCAATACCGCTTTTAAATTGAAGCAAGGCTTTTTTCTGCTCGGTTATATCTTCTGCAAAACCTTCAAAAATATTTTGTTCGTTTTCGTCGGTTACTTTTTTAAGATACAATTTAAGGAAAATTTCACTTTTGTCTTTTCTTTTAGTTCTGATTTCGTAACCGTTAAGTTCTTTGGATTTCTGCATATCTCTTAGAATCTGTTCTTTTGCTCTTGTCCAAATATTGCTTTTTTCCTCTGAGCTGCTGGAAACAAGCTCTTCAAGGCTGGTAAATCCTAGCATCGAAACAAACGAAGGATTTGCAATTTTTAAATTTAGATCAATATCAGTTTTAAAAATCCCAATCGTAGAATTTTCGTATACACTGCGGTATTTTTCTTCACTTTTGCGGATTGACTGTTCCGATAATTTTCTACGGTGAATTGTTTTTAGTAAAAGAATTATTATAGTCATTAAAAGCGCGATTATTGTTGTAACCTGAATTGCCAGCGAGCTGTTATCGCGGAAAAATGAATAAGGTCTGTTGATAATTTCGCTTCCTTCCGGCAAGGAAGAGAGATTTATTTTGTATTTCTGCAGCATATTAAAATCGAACATAAATTTATTCGGACTTTCCATTTCCACAGGAATTTTTGAAGCAGGAATTCCGCTTAAAATTTTATAAGCCATATCCGCAGCTTTTTCGCCCTGAATATAACCGCTGGTAAGTTTTCCGCCAACTATTCCCAATCCCAAATTAAAATCCCAAGTGCCGTAAACCGGTACTTTAGAACTTTGAGAAATGCGTTTCATAATTTCGAGGTACGAAAAAGAGACATTATTGCTGTCGCGAATAAATATTGTATATAAAATTGCTGAATTTTGCCGAACAGCTTTAATGTTTTTTAAAAGCTCATTAATCCCTATTTTTGAATAAACTTTGAAATTCAGTTTATTCTTGTAATCCGGAATTATTTTTTCAATGTTATTTCTTACAGTAATACCGGTTTCGGTATTTTCAACAATAACAAACAGGTTTTTGGTTTCGGGATGAAGTTTTAAAATAAGATCAATGTTTTCTTTTATCGAAACAGCTTCGTTAACACCGGTAATGTTGGTTTTATCTTTTAAAAAATCAGGTTCTAAAAAATTTTTTCCGCAAAAAACCAAAGGAATATCTTTAAACAATTCATCACGATGCGAAAGAACAAGCTCTAACGCGTTGTCGTCGGAAGTGATTATAATATCGGGTTTTCTGTCTTTATATTTGTAATCGAGCTGCGAATACAAAAGGTCGAAGTATTCCTGGCTGTAAAACCGTTTTGTATCCATATATTCGTAATTAATTATATAATTTTCGCGATATTTTTTAAATCTTTCTTCAATTGCCTGCGAAATATCATCTGTCCATTTATAACCCTGATGGTAGGAGTGAATTACTAGAATTGATTTTTTATTAAAAGAAGATTTCTTTTCCGCAAAAATTGAAGAGGAAAAAACGACCAGCAAAATTATAAAAAACAATGCAAATTGTTGATTTTTTTCCCTTTTCATAAACACCAATTATGTTCAAAGTATTTAATTACGAATGTAGTAAAAAAAAATATGTAAATCACCGATGCAAATCAAATTTTATCAGCTTTTGTAGAAAAATATGAAAAAAATATGTTAACTTTAAACATTGTTTTAAGAAAATGAGATTTTTATGGAGAATAAATTTAATCCTAATGCAATAGGAATTATTAACGGAAACTATTTTGCACTTCCGTATTCAGCCGAAGAATCGGAACTTGTTTTGTTGCCGGTGCCTTGGGATGCTACAACATCTTATACCGATGGAACCTCGCTGGGACCTCAGGCAATTTTAGATGCATCCGCACAAGTGGATTTATTTGATTATCACGTGGAAAAAGCCTGGGAAAATAAAATAGGAACAATTCAACAAAGCACCTTTGTTGCTGAGTTAAACTATCGGGCCCGGAAGAAAGCTAAAGAGGTTATCAATCTTTTATCGCAAGGTGCTGCCCCGGAAACCGAGAACATTAAAAATTTAACTGATGAAGTAAATTCAGCTTCGGAAGAGATTAATAAATTTGTTTACGAAGAAACTAAAAAATTAATTTTGCAAGGGAAAACCGTAGGCATAATTGGCGGCGAACACAGCGTACCGCTGGGGTTTATAAAAGCTTTGGGTGAAAAGCATCCGGAGTTCGGTATTTTGCAGATTGATGCTCATGCCGACTTAAGAAATTCTTACGAAGGATTTGAATTTTCGCACGCATCTATTATGTATAACGCATTGAAAATTGAAAATGTTGTCAGGCTTGTTCAGGTTGGCATCCGCGATATTTGCGAAGAAGAATATAATCTTGCGGCAGAATCGGAAAGGATTGTTTTGTTTGATGATTACCGCTTAAAAGCCGACGAGTTTGAAGGGAAAAAGTGGAAGGACGAATGTAAAAAAATTATTGAAACGCTCCCTTCCGAAGTATATATAAGCTTTGATATCGACGGATTGAGTCCGGAGCTTTGCCCAAATACTGGAACACCTGTTCCCGGGGGACTTTCATATCATCAGGTTATTTACCTTATTGCTGCAATTGTAAAATCGGGCAGAAAAATTATAGGATTTGATTTATGCGAAGTTGCTCCCGGAAAAGAAAGCGAATGGGATGCAAATGTTGGTGCGCGTATTTTATACAAACTGGTTCAGCTTTGCATACAATCCAATAATATAAATAAATTACAGATACACTTACCCATTGCCAGCTTAGAGCCGCCGAAGCGGAATTGACTTAAATTGTATTATTTAATCTGCAGTTTTTGATTCGGGCAGTTAAAAGATAAAGAAATTTTAATATGAGGGTGATACTGTTTGTTTTTATTTCACTTCTGTTTTTTTATAACCTGTAAAAATAAACCAACGATTTTAATATGAAAAGTAACAGATCATTTTAGTGTAAACTATGATACTTACAAATGAAAAATTATAGACAGTTATAATTGTGATTTTTTTATGAGATATTTACAATTACTATTAATCCTATTACTTCTTGTGAAAATTCAATTGAAAATGATAATAAAAAGATCGGAGCAGATGCCGGTGAAAATCAAACCACGAATGTTGGAAGTAATGTTGTGATTGATAGCCAAAAGTGTTTTACCGGAAGGGGAAACAATCCATCAGCGTGGTTGAACTCCAAAGACGAGACTGTAAAATAATTTGTGTAAATGGGAAAATCAGTTAAAGAGAGTTATTAAAACTATCTTCAAAATAATTAGAAAAATTTTCAGCTTGCAATTAATAATGTTATTTTTGTCTTACATTAAAAGGAGATGTTTTGTTTTTCTTCGATTTTAATAAAACAGCAATGGTTTCCAAAAACGGGAAAGTCTCTTACGCCGGATTGTATGAAAATTCGGGAAAATATTCTGAATTATTTAAAGGAATTAAAAACAGTAAAATTGCAATCTATTCCGAGAACAGACCCGAGTGGGTTTATGCCTTTTTTGCCGGCTGGAAAAATAGCTGCACTGTAGTGCCGATAGATCATCTTTCCACACCCGAAGAAGTTGCATATATTTTAAATGACAGTAAACCCGAAGTTATTTTCACATCCGATATAAATTTCCAAAATTTAGCAAAAGCTGCTAAAATTTTAACATACAAACCAGAAATTTTCAATCTCGATAAAATTGATATTTCCATGCTTATTTCCGGCAGCAAAGATTTTCCGGAAATTGATGAAGATAAAACTGCTGTAATTATTTACACTTCCGGAACAACCGGAGCGGCAAAAGGTGTTATGCTTTCTTTCGGAAATTTAATAGCTAACATCAAATCGGTTTCGGAAGATGTGCCGATTTTCAACATAAATGAAAGAGTTTTGGTAATGCTTCCGCTTCATCACGTTCTTCCGCTTGTGGGAAGTCTGCTTGCACCTTTTTACGTGGGAGCTGAAATTGCGTTTACTCCTTCGCTTAATCCCGAAGATATAATTACCACTTTGCAGGCAAACAAGATTACAATAATTATAGGTGTGCCGAGGTTTTATTCACTTATCTGGAAAGGAATTAAGAATAAAATAAATGAAAAAGGGATTGCCAAATTGCTTTTCAAATTAGCAGGCAAAGTCAATTCGCTCAACTTTTCACGTAAAATATTTGCAAAAGTGCACGAGCGTTTCGGCGGCGAAGTAAAATATCTTGTTTGCGGCGGAGCGGCTCTCGATTCCGAAACTGAACACGGGCTAACAACTGTCGGTCTCGAAGTTCTTGTAGGTTACGGAATGACGGAATGCGCTCCGATGATAACGTTTCCACGTCCTGGTAAAGTAAGAGCCGGAGCTTCGGGACAAAAAATGAACTGCAACGAAATAAGTATAATAGACGGAGAAGTTGTTACAAAAGGCTACAATGTTATGCAGGGATATTACGGCAAACCTGAAGAAACAGCTCAAGTTATTAAAGACGGATGGCTTTATACAGGAGATTTAGGATATCTTGACGATGAAGGTTATCTTTTTATAACCGGCAGGAAAAAAGAAATAATAGTTCTTTCGAACGGAAAAAAAGTAAATCCTTACGAAATTGAGGAAAAAATACAGGCTGAAGATCCTGTGATAAAAGAGATAGGAGTTTATGCTGAAAATGATACTCTGAATGCTCTTGTTTGCCCCGATACAGATTTATTGAAAAGCAGGAACATTGTTGATATAGAAAACTATTTAAGATGGGAAATAATTGAAAAATATAACCGAAAATCGTCCTCCTATAAAAATATTAAATCCGTTTCGGTATATGATGAAGAACTGCCAAAAACCAGACTCGGAAAAATAAAGCGTTATAAATTGAGCGAACTGGCGGTTAAGAAAGTTAGAACTGTAACTGAACCTGAACCCGAATTTGAAGAGTACGGTATTATCAAAAATTATCTCGAGCAGAATAAAGAAATGAAAATTAAACCGTCATTCAGTCTCGAATATGATCTTGCTCTCGATTCACTGGATAAAATAAGTCTTATTGTGTTTTTAGGAAATACATTCGGGGTAGAATTAGAAAATGAAGATCTCAAAAAATTTAAAGCCGTTTCGGATCTTGCCGAATTTATTCACGAAAAAAAAATAAAAACAGACATAGAATCAATAAACTGGGGTGAAATTCTTAAAAGCCGGCTCGATCTTAAACTTCCCAAAAGCTGGGCTACGCATTCGCTTATAAGATTAATATCAAAAATTATACTTAAAGCATATTTCCGAATAAATGCCGAAGGACAGGATAAAATTCCAAACGGAGCCTGCATAATTGCGCCTAATCATCAAAGCTTTTTTGACGGAATGTTTGTTACTGTATTTCTTAAAAATATGCAGGCAAAATCAACTTATTTTTACGCAAAAGAAAAACATTTGCGCCGAAAATGGCTTAAATTTATTGCCGACCGCCATAATGTTATTGTTATGGATTTGAATAAAGATTTAAAACAATCGCTGCAAAAAATGGCAGAAGTGCTTAAGCGCGGAAAAAAAATAATGATATTTCCCGAAGGAACCCGCACCGAAAGCGGAAATCTCGGAAAATTTAAACGGGCATTTGCAATTTTGAGCCGCGAGCTTAATGTTCCGGTTGTGCCGGTTTCAATAAAAGGAGCATTCGAGGCAATGCCTAAAGGAAAAAAAATTCCTTACCCGTTCAGAAAAATTTCGGTTAAATTTTTAGATCCGGTTTATCCCGAAAATTATTCTTACGAAACGCTTAAAGATATTGTGGAAACAAAAATTGCAGACAGTCTTGGGCAAAAAGCAGGTAATTAATTCAGGGATAAAATGTTTCAAACAGAGTTAAATCATTTCTTACAGCAATTTCATTCGCCGTTTATGGACGATTTTATGAGTCTTGTTTCGGTGATGGGATATAATTATTTTTTAATGACAGTTGCCGTTTCTGTAATTATAGGATACGATTTGCGCAAAGGTTTTGCCCTTATGCATTTAATTCTATTTACGGGATTGATAAGCGAAATTCTCAAAATTATTATCGCATATCCGCGCCCGGTTGATGTGGATTCCTCGTTAATAAAAATTGGTATAGAAAATAAACAAGGGTCTTATGGATTCAACAAAATGGGTGCAAAAGGGTTTTTTGAATCTCTTTCACCCGAAGTTGTAAGCTTTTTCAGAAACCTTTCCGGTTACGGACACGGAATTCCAAGCGGACATGTTGCAGTAACAACAACAATCTGGGGCGGTTTTTCAATTTTTTCGAAAAAAAAAGTTTTTTACTATCTATCCGCATTTATGATTGTTCTGATGGCTGTTTCGCGGATGTATTTAGGAAGACATTTTCTTGCGGATGTTACGGCTGGCTTTGCGCTTGGTCTTTTTATTTCTGCCGGTTTTTACTATTTCACCTACCAAAACGGAAATTTCGAAAAACTGCTTCCCCGCAAAACTAAAGTTAAGTTAAGCATACGGACAGTATTAGAATATATTTATTTTTTTATTCTTCCTTTAGCAACAATATTTGTCCCTTATGCAGGAATTCCTTTGGCTGCAAGTATTATTGCCGTTAACTTTGCTTATATTTTTTCAGCGCGGCAAGGAATCCGGGAATTTTCAGGGAAAATACTAAACGGAGCTTTAAGAATTCTGCTTGCGTTCGGATTTTACTATTTAATTAAATTAATATTGAATTTTTTATTTCCGTGGAATGAAGCGATATTTTTGTTTCTGAAATCTTTTTTACCGGTATTTTCAATGATTATTCTGACCGTAAAAATGAGCGGAAAGTATAGAATATTAAGCTGATGCTTTTAAATAATAAATTTTTCTGATGAATGTTTTTGTAGCTGACTTTAACTGACTGCAGAAACTATTTTTCTTATCCCGATAAACATTTTAATTTTAGGAATAAAATGAAAATAAGAATATCTGTTTTATTAGTAATTACCGGATTTTTAGCTTCCGGATGCGACAAAAATGAAGGACCTGTTTTGTATGAAGATTCAAATTCAGCAATTTCTGGATTAGTTGTTGATGAAGACGGTCGTCCCATTGAAGATGCCGGAATACATTATATGCCGCAATTGATTAAAGAAACAAAATCATTAAGTAAGCCGAATCCTTCGACTGCAATTATGTTTACAATTCCATCCGGTTCAGGCATTGTAAGTTTATATATTTTACGATATGGTTCTCGTGATACTGTTGCAATCCTATTAAAAAATCAATTTCTTGAAGGAGGAACTCACATTAATAGGTTCGATTGTAATTGGACTAATGGTATTTATTATTACGTTTTAGAAATAAATGGGAAAGCCTCTGAACATAAAATGTTTATGATATATTTAGACAAATCTGAGCTTGAAACAACTGAACCCTTATCAGCTACAGATAGATACGGCAACTTTTCACTTCCAATTAAACTTTTAGGAATCGGTGAAAAGTTTACCCGTACAGATGAAGTCGGGGAGATTATTAGCACAGAAATTATTTCCCCCGAATTTGAAGTGATTGCAACTAAAGAAGGATACTACCCGTCTTCGGAAACTGTAAATATTGCCGAAAGAGGAAAAACTTTTAAGCGGATTGTACTCAAGAAAAAGTAATTATGAACCCGACAAAAGAAGATTACATATCGCGAATTAATAAAGTTATCGACTATATTGATAAAAATTTGGCGGAAGAACTTTCGCTTGAAAAGTTAGCTGAAATAGCAAACTTTTCCCCGTTTCATTTTCACAGGATTTTCAGCGCTATTATCGGCGAGCCTCTAAATACTTTTATTCAAAGACTCCGTCTCGAAAAAGCTGCCTGTCAGCTGATTGTTCTTCCGCAAAAAACAATTACCGAAATAGCACTCGATTGCGGGTTTTCGGGCTCGTCAGTATTTTCAAGAAAGTTTAAATCTTATTTTCGTTTAAGTCCCGCAGAGTACCGGAAAAGTAAAAGCAATATTGGTAAAACAGATAGCAAGAATTGTAAAACGGAAAGCAAGAACAGGAAAGAATGGGAAATCACATCCTCATATTTTGGTGCTACACAATTTAACCAAATATGGAGGATTAAAATGCAAAACAATCAATTGGCAGAAGTAGAAGTAAGAGAACAAAAAGAAATGACGGTGGCATATATCCGTTATATCGGTCCTTACAAAGGTAACCCGGCTCTTTTCGAAAGACTTTTTACAAAACTTATGAACTGGGCTGGTCCGCGCGGACTTATCAATTTCCCGGAAACAAAAGTTCTTGCAGTTTATCACGATGACCCTGAAATGACTGATGAAACAAAACTCCGTTTGAGCGTTTGCTTAACAGTGCCGGAAAATACAGAAGTGAGCGGAGAAGTTGGGAAAATGAAAATTCCCGGCGGTAAATATGCTATCGGGAAATTTGAATTGGCAAGCAACGAATATCCTGAAGCCTGGGACTCTATGTTCGGGGGATGGCTTCCGCAAAGCGGTTACCAGCCGGCAGACGGTCCCTGCTTTGAAAGCTACCTGAACGACCCGAAAACTCATCCGCAGGGAAAATGTATTGTTGAAATTTGTATTCCGGTAAAACCGTTGTGATCTGGAGATCAGGATTAAGGTAAGAGATTAAGATTTTTATCTTAATCTTAAAACCTGATCTTGATTTCAATAATATTGAGAGAACAAAATGAAGAAAATTTATTATGTAATATTAACTGTATTGCTTCTCAATTTTCTACCTGTCCAAGCTCAAGGATTTAGTGTAAATCCAGGAATAAAACTTGGTTATATTTTTGGCGAGCAAGGTGGTTTTGTATTTGGAGTTGAAATGTCATTTATGCATATGTTTGATCAAGGACCGAGTGCAGGAATCGTTCTTTCAGCAGATTTATTGAAAGGAAAGCAAATTTATCATATCGGAATTCAAGGTTCATATATTGCAGGTATTGATATAGGTCCTTCTTTTTACGTTACTAAGGATGAATGTACTTTAGGACTGGGAACAACTATTTATACTGGATTTATCATAATGCCGTATTTTACAATAAATTCCTTTCCGGATAAACCTAAACAAATCCAATTAGGCAGCTATCTTAAACTTCCAATTTATTTTGGAGAACCAATCAGATTCGCAGGTTGACAATTGATCTGGAGATCAGGATTAAGTTAAGAGACTAAGATTTTTATCTTAATCTTAAAACCTGATCTTGATCTTTTATATATTTGAACTTAAAAAATATTGAGGTTATAAATGCATTTCATAATTATTGCGCGGGATTTTAAAGACGAAAAAGCGCTTGAACGCCGGATGGCTGCAAGAACAGAACATTTGAAAAACGCGGATAAACTGCGCGAAGAAGGAAAACTTGTTTATGCCGCCGCATTATTAAATGAAGAAGGGAAAATGGCTGGTTCGATAATGGCAGTAAATTTTGATTCGGAAGCCGAATTGAACGAAACCTGGATAAAAAATGAGCCGTACGTTTTAGGTAAAGTTTGGGAAACCGTAGAAATTAACAAAGCTGCTCCGGCTCCCGTTACTCAAGATAGAAAATAGAATTTAATAAAAACAGTCTGAAAAATAATCTTTTGAAGACAGACACCTTTTTTCTGTTTGTTTTTTTAGAGTTATAATCATAGTTTTAAACTCAGAGTAAATTACGGTTAAGGATATCTTGCAAGAAACAGCCGAAATAAAAGAAAATATTCTGTTTCAAAAAATTGCCGCCGGCGATAGAGATGCATTTAAGGAAATATTTGAACTTTACTCGCCAGTTATATTTCCTTTAATCAAAAAAATTGTTATCGAAGAAAAAACCGCTGAATATATTTTATCGGAGGTTTTCAGGATTATTTGGGTAAAAGCTCCTGTTCTGAAAATTAAAAATGTTTATGCCTGGATTGTAACTCTTGCCCGCAACAGAGCGGTTGACAGTTTACGCAGAAGCAATTCGGACAGCGAAACAATAGATTTTTACGATGAAGAATACGAAGATTTTTTTATCCTCCCAGCGCTTTCCGCTTTGATAATGACTTTTGGAATTGAATATGCTTTAACAAAAGCGGATTTAGTAAAGAAGTCGCTCGAAGAGTTAACCGAAGCGCAGAAGTATGTTATTCATCTTGCATTTTACGAGGGTCTTACTTTAATAGAAATCTCCAAAAAATTACATATTCCGGTTGAAACTGTTAGGACAAAAATTCTTATTGCTCTGCAGATTCTAAAAGAAAAAATCAATGCACCGGAGGCTGCCAATGGCTGACAGAGAAATTCACGAAATGATAAGTTCTTTTGCAGCCGGCTGTATGGACAGGGAAAATTTTATTAATTTTAAAAGTTATATGCTTAAAGGCAACGATCTGCCTTACCGCGAATTAGGCGAATTGCAGAATACAATTGCTCTGCTGCCGGTAATTCTTGAAAAGGAACTGCCTTCGGAAGAAATTAAAAATAAAATTTTATCTAAAACTTTTGTGCAGGAAAGTCCTCTTTCCGCTGAAGATGAATTGCCGGAAAATAAAGATGAAATACTGCCGGAGCCTTCCAAAGAAGAGAAAATTGATTTAAATAAAATTACAGATGAAATAAAGGATGAGGAAATAGCTGCAATGCCTTTATCTTTTACGAAAATAAGCGGAAAAGAAATGGAAGAAAAATTACCGCAAGTTCCGGAAAAAAATCTTCAGTTTTTCATTCCGATAAGTTTCTGCTTTTTCTTATTCCTTCCGGTTTAGTGCTTATAATTTTAACAATTATGCTGATAATAACTTCTTCGCAGACTTCAAAAATAAATTCACTTGAAGAAAAATTAACCGGCTTGACTGCCGAAAATAATCAGATAAAAGAATACATAAAAGATAACAGCATTTTTACCGAATTTTTTAATTATCCCGATATTCTTACTTTGCAATTAAAAGGCAGCAAGGCTAACCCCGACCGCAGCGGTAAAATATTTATTGCCGGGACGAATGACGAAGCTCTTCTGGATCTTGCAAATATTCCGGCGCTTCCGGATGAGGAAGTTTATCAGGTTTGGGCTTTTATTGGTGACGACACTTTTTCGCTGGGTACATTTTCTCCTGAATCCGGAAAAAGATACTACAAATTAACAAACCTGCCGAAATTTGATATTAAACGATTGAAAAGAATAGAAATAACAAGCGAAAGCATTCCTGCATCATTTATTCCTGAAGGCGAAGTTTTTTATTCTTCCGGCGGCTGATGCGATTTCGATTTCCGGAAAAAATAAACTGCCGCAAAAATTAAAAATGTTATAATCAAAACACCTGTCAGCCTGCCGGTTATTGCTAAGGGAAATTCAAAATTAAGAAGCGGAAATATTTCTGACGTTGCCCAGCTTAACAAAAGCAGAATTATTGAACCGGCAAGAAATAAATATTTTTTAAAGTTATTCAGGAAAAGAATTAATAAAGATAAACCGGTAACTGAAAATAATGTCATTAACGAAAAATTTGCAGGGCTGATTAAATCGAAATTAGTAAAAATTAAAACCACAATTCCCGAAAAAAATACCTCACTCCATATAAATAACGAGATGTTTCTATCTGATCCGAACAGAACTGTAGAAATAATGAATCCTGTTAAAACCATTAATATGCCGATTAAATTTTCCATTTGATTGTAAACAAATTAAAATTGAAAAGTAAATATATATTAAAAGTGTTACTAAATGGAAAGTTCCAATAGGGATTTATATAATATTTTGAGAACGATAAAATTGTATTTTTTTGAAACAATTCAGGAAATGATTATAATTCGCACGTAAAATTTTCTGGTTTTACATAAAGAGAGAGAATAAACTTCAGGTTCACTTCAGATGGAATTATACTTATTCATTGTAATTATATTATTTATTTTAGCTATAAGCGACCTTATTGTGGGTGTTGCTAACGATGCGGTAAATTTTCTTAATTCCGCTATAGGATCAAAGGTTGCGCCCCGGCATATAATAATGACTGTAGCAAGTCTTGGAATAATGGCTGGTGTCGGTTTTTCGAGCGGCATAATGGAAGTTGCCCGAAAAGGAATTTTCCATCCGGATATGTTTACTATGTCCGAAATTATGATTGTTTTTATTTCTGTAATGATTGCCGATATTATTCTTCTCGATTCGTTTAATACTTTCGGTTTGCCTACTTCAACAACGGTTTCAATAGTATTCGATTTATTAGGAGCATCTGTAGGCGTTGCGCTTATTAAAGTATTAAGCAGTTCAGAAGGAAATCTGAATGTTCTTCAGTTTATAAATACAAACCAAGCTTTAACAATTGTTTCCGGAATTCTTATTTCTGTAATTGTTGCCTTTACTGTTGGTATGATTGTACAATATATTTGCAGAATTATCTTCACATTCGATTACACGAAGTATCTGAAAAAATTCGGGGGAATTTGGGCAGGATTTGCTCTTACTTCCATCTCTTATTTTATTGTTGTTAAAGGAGCAAAAGATACAACTTTCCTTTCGAATGAAAGCATAGGATGGATTGAGAATAATGCCGGAATATTATTCCTTTACTGTTTTATATTTTGTACTGCCGTATTTCAATTGCTTATTGTTTTTACAAAAATCAATGTATTTAAACCGATTGTGCTTGTAGGAACTTTCGGTTTGGCGCTTGCTTTTGCAGCAAACGATCTTGTTAATTTTATCGGCGTTCCTTTAGCGGGACTCGCTTCTTATAATTTTGCTTCTTTGGTGTCCGATCCTGATAATATGTTGATGACAGCATTGAAAGGAAAAGTAAGCACACCAGAAATTATTTTGCTGCTTTCGGGCGTTATTATGGTAATTACTTTATGGAAATCGAAAAAAGCAAAAACCGTTACAGATACCACCTTAAATTTAAGCAGACAGCACGAAGGTTTTGAAAGATTCGAGTCGTCTGCAATCAGCCGAAATCTTGTAAGGATGAACATTGCTGCAAGCAACGGAATAATAAAAGTCATTCCCGGGAAAATTTCAAGTTTTGTGAGAAAACGTTTTGATACAAAACCCGACGAATCGAAAATTAGCCCTAAAGATAAACCTTCGTTCGATTTTATCAGAGCTTCAAATAATCTGGCAGTTGCCAGCATTTTAATTTCCTTCGCCACTTCATTAAAACTTCCTCTTTCAACAACTTATGTAACTTTTATGGTTGCTATGGGAACATCGCTTGCAGATAAAGCCTGGGGAAGAGACAGTGCAGTTTACAGAGTAAACGGTGTGATTACTGTAATAGGCGGCTGGTTTTTTACAGCATTTTCGGCTTTTACTTTGGCATTCATTTCGGCAATAATAATTTATTTCGGCGGAATTTATGCAATAATAGGATTGGTTATTCTCGTATTTTTTATTATCTATAAATCGCATATTAAGTACAATGATAAATTTGGCGACGAAGATGCCGAATTGATAACAGCTTTTTCAAAAGAAAATAAAGCGAAATTACTTGACTCCCTATATTTGGAGCTGCAGAAATTTTTAAGAAAAATACCGCCGATACTAAACGATACAATAAGCGCATTTGAAATTGAAGACAGAGTAAAATTAAAAGAAGAGAAAAAAGAAGCAAAAAAAATTAAGAAAAAAGCGAATAATCTCACCAACGAAATACTGCAAAGTATCGGTCAATTTAAGAATGATGAAATAAAAGCCGGCAAGCGCTTCGGTAAGATTATATCTTCAATTCAGGAAATAGCAAACCGCTTAAATAATTCTGTAACTGCATATTTCGAACATATAGAAAACAATCATAATTTGCCTTCCGAAATCCAAATGAGTGAGCTTAAAGCAACAATTACTAACCTTCGAGAAGAAATAAATTGCGCTGTTAAGGTTCTTGAATCTAAAAATTACGCTGAAATGGGAATCTTTCTTTCGGAGCATGAGAAATTTCAAGCAAAAGTAAATGAGCTTGATATTAATCAAATTTCGAGAATTCAAACAAATGCCGATTCCACCAGAAACAGTCTCTTGTTTTTAAATCTTCTGGCAAATATGGAAATTATGTCGAATCAGATTTTACGTATGATGAATGCTTTAAGAAATATTTCAGCCGAAAAGAAACCTGAAATTCTGGAAGTAAGTAAAAATTAATCTGAAAAAGTTATTAAGCAAACAAATTCTTTTTGAGCTATCATTGGTTTGAGTAACACACAAAAAGCGCCCGATGAAGCAGTATTTATGTCTGCGGTTAAATAAAAAAGGCGTCCGGTCGGACGCCTGAGGATGGAGAGAGATTATACTTTGAGAGAGAGAATTATTTTAATAAAGTCATTTTCTTTGTAATAGTATTCGTTCCCGAAGTAATTCTGTAGATATAAATACCGCTTGTTGTATTTTCTGCATTCCAAGTAACAGTATGTACACCGGCATTCTTAAACCCTTCAGCTAATGTTAAAATTTCCTGACCTAATATATTATATACTTTTAGGGTTATGTTTGAGGCTTCCGGTAAAGAAAATCTGATATTTGTTGTAGGATTAAACGGATTAGGATAGTTTTGAGATAATTCAAAATCAGAAGGTAATGATGATATGTAATCTTCTTCAACAGATGTAATGTCACTTATATAACCAAGCTGATTGAGGCAAGACCAGCCGTTCATCCAGTTATAACCGCCAAAAGCTCCCACATAAGAAGTATTAGTCAGATAATCGTCATTTAATTCGCGTGCACCCGAAAGAGCAGGAGACCCGCTTGCTGGTCTTGGGTCAAGTCCGCCATCTGTAATTCTGCTAATACCTCTTAACTGAGGATCAACTGTTCTGTTGTTATTGGCAGCATTGCTTAAGTAATTCTGAACAAAATCCTGATCGGAAAATTGATTTATATCGTTACCGGCACCGAAACCATACCAGATATTATTCATTAAACCAAGATCGCCTGCTTCAAATCTTTTACGGCTGTCTTCAACTTTTTCTCCGCTGTTATCAATATCTTCAACAGTAATGCCAAGACTAGTTGACGCGTCATCATAATCCATAAAAATACTATTGTAAAAATAACCGCCTGTATTATCTCTGAAAATAAGAGCTTGTTCACCATCACCAACAGGGGCACTTCCGAGACCAGCGCCTATAAATGTAACATTGGCAATAATAGGTTTAGCATAAGGGGTCCCCTGTTCATTTCCGCCGGCTCCATCCATTTCGGCAAGTCTGCCAGCTTCATCTGTTCCCTGAATAGCAAACCAGAACTGATGTTTACCATTAAATCCCTGATCCCAGTCAAAAGCATCATCCGAACAGAATGCAGAAATAAGATATCTTGTATTAACAGTTCCGCCGAAAAATTCAAACCCGTCGTCGGCACTTGCATAAGATTCAATATATTCGATGGTTGTACCGGAACCCACACCTGCTAACGTAAGCCCTTGGATTTCATTTCCTGTAGAAGACCCAATGTTAATGCCTGTGTGTCTGATAGAAACGTATTTAAAAACTCCCGATGAATGTTCTGGTTCATTGCCGCCGTATTTTGATCTCGACGCATCTATTTCGTTTATTCCTTCAACAGACTTATCGCTTGAATTATTAGTGGTGGACCTTCCTAAAATAGCAACACCTCCCCATTCACCCCGGTCTTCGTAGGTAAGGTTTCCATTTAAGTTGTCGTTAATTGATGTGAAAATAATTGGATTTGTTGCTGTGCCTTCGGCAAATATCTGTCCGTAACGTGTAACGCAAAGTCCTGATGCTTCCGTATCCTGACCGTCTTCGGCTTTAATTATTGTTCCTGCTTCTATTGTCAGTGTTGCAAGACTGTCAACAAAAACCATTCCGCTTAGAATATAGACTGTGTCGGATGAAAATGTTACATTTGCTCCTACCGGTATGTCTGCATCAGTTATGGTGCGGGTTGGTTGTGCAATAACAAAACCGAGCATTAGTAAAACAAATAAATGTTTGAATAATTTCATTTAGTTCTCCTTTATAAATTATAAGTTAATGATATCGAGTAGGTAATTCCTCTTTTGATTGATGAATAAATAAATTCTTTATCAACAAGATTATTATTCAACCGGTATGAAAATATTTGGGCAGGATTTAGAATATTTTTAATAGACAAAGCAACAATAAAATTGTTGCCAATTCCTTGCGAGGTTTTAAGATCGAGCGTGCTATAACCTCTTTCGTAAACATCAGGGGTGGCAAAACGTCCGGTTAGAAAAAGTCTGTCGCCAAAAACATAATAATATAATCCGGCAGAAGTTTTTGAATCTGTATTTTCGTAAGAAAGGTTGAAATTAAATAAATAAGGCGATTGACCGGCAAATGGACGTGTTTTATCAGGGTTAATATCCCCGTTTGCCTTTTTTTCTTCAATATCTTCTTTTGGTATATCAACTTCGGAAACCACATACGAGAAATTTGTACTAATTTTAAATGAATTTAATGAACCTGAAATAAAGCCTAAATCTTTACGAGCTTCTAATTCAAACCCATACACTCTTGCATTATCAACATTTTTAACACTTCTTAAAGCATTATCATCACTGAAAGTCGGATCGATAAAAGATTCAATAGGGTTAGTGAAATCTTTATAAAAAACACTGAATGCAGTTATTTCACCAGGATTTAAAAACCATTCCCATCTTATATCATAATTTTTAATTTGTGTCCGTTTAAGATTCGGATTTCCCTTGTATAAAAAGTCGCCTACAAATTCGAAACTTTGATATGGAGCTAATTCCCGGAATGTTGGTCTTGCTATAGTGTTAGTGTAGGCAAGACGTAAATTCATATTTTCAGATAGAGTGTATATAAAATTCAAGGACGGAAGAAAATCTTTATTATCAAGTGTTCCCTTCTCATCTTTATTATCAAGTGTTCTGCTGTTCATAAGAGTTGTTTCATATCTGAAACCGCCAACAAATCTTAACCGGTCAATTAACGGGATATCTATCATTGCGTAAAAAGCCTGCATTTTGGAATCGCCTCTGAAATAATTCGTTGAATCTTGAATGGCTTCGTTATCGATGGTAATTCCAAACCAACGATTAGGGCGGCTGGGTCTGCTTAGTGAATCGATAATACCTACATTGTTAAATAACGCATCAATATCACCAGCATAATCATTAAGTATCAGATTGTTCATATCGTAGTCAAATCTTCTTTGGTTATATTCACGATTAACTTCAGAGAATGAAAAACCTGTTTTAATTTTTGCTGATAAGTTTTTCCAAACATTAAAAGGAATAGAGATATTAGCTTGAGTGGAAAAATTAGATTCGCCAAGATCTCGAAAATATCTTGAAATAGGCTGAGAGTTAGCTGCATCAAAGCTATAATATTTATTGCCATCAGGTTGAACATTATAAACATTGAAAAAATATCTTTGATCTGGCTCAATTTGTTCATTTTTTGAATATGATGCTTTCCATTCAAACTTCATATTGTTTAATGAAGATATCTGATGTTCTCCATCAATTTGAAAATTATTAAGATTTCTTTCCTGCCAGGATACTACACGTGTTTCGAAAGTTGTAGAAGAGCTTGCAGTAGTACGATCTCTATCTCTCACACCATACATATATCGCCCGGTAGATTCTCCACTTTGTGTTCTCATATATGAAAGTTTAATTTCCCCGAATCCTGGATTTTTAAATGCAATATTACCAATTACACCCCAGTCAACTGAGCGTATTCCTTTAATATCAATTCCGCTGAATTCTGATTCCAGACCGCTAACATCATTAAGATTGCCAACCAGTTTAAATCTCCCAACTTCTCCATTATCCACAAATGAATAGTTCTGTCCCCACGTTAAACTTCCAAAATAACCAATACTGTTATTTTTATTAAGAATTGTTGTGTTACCGATTGATAATCCAAACGAACTGTTGGGTAAAGCATTTGCTGCTTTAGGTTTCATTTCTTTATTGAATGATTTCGATATTTTATCTAAATAAGCTGCTTGTTCTTTTGTTTTTACCGCGCTTATTCTCGGTATATCAATTTTACCTCCGTTAAGTGCTTTTGGCATTTCTCTGGTTCCGTCATCAATGCCCAGCCAATCTGTTCCTCCTGAATTCCCGAGAATAAAATTTTCATTGTTTGTAGCAATAGAATTGTATCCTACAGAAGTATTAACTGAAACAGTAAATTTTTCGGGGTAACTTTTTAATGTTACATCAACAAGTCCGCCAGTAAAAGTCCCGGGTTTATCGGGGGTAAAAGTTTTAATTGTGTTTATGTTATTCAACATATTCGAAGGAATTAAATCTAATTGAAAAGATTTTTTATCCGGATCTGCGCTTGGAAGTTCAGCTCCATTAATAGTTGTTGTTGAATATCTTTCACCAAGTCCTCTCACATAAATATATTTTCCACCCACTACAGATGCTCCGGTAACTTTTGTCATGGCGGAAGCTGCATCCCCGCTGCCCGATTTTGTTATTTCTTCAGCGCTGATTGCATCGCTTACAGAAACAGATTTTTGTCTATGCGATAAAAGTGAAGCTTCTGTATTTGTAAGAGCTTTTGCAGTTATTTCCACAGCATCTGTTTCGTATGCTTGTGCATTCATAACTATATCTATTTTTATAGTTTTACCAGCCTTAACTTCAACATTTGTAACTTTGTTTACCTGATAACCAATCATCGAAAAAATCAAAGTATAGGCGCCAGGTTTAATATTATTTATAGAATACAGTCCATTCATATCTGCTGCAGCGCCAAGCATTTCTCCTTCTATTAAAACATTTGCTCCGGCAAGCCCATCCCCGAATTCCCCGTCTACAACTACTCCGGAAATGGAACCCGTTTCTTGTGCAAAATTAAAGTTTACAATTAAAAGTGTTATTGTGTAAAGAAATGTTGTTTGCATAATTTTGTGTTTAAAATACGTAAAAACTGCCATAAAATTTTTTCTCTCCTTAAATTTTTTTAAAATTTTAACTCTCTCAAAAACATAATGCAAATCTATTTACTTTGTGTTAACTGAATATTAAGCGTGCGTTAAGTAAATATTAACTTAATGTTAAGAAATTGTTAAGATGTTTTGTTTTTATATTTTTTAAGCTATTTTTACAAACAATTTGTTTTTATAAATATTATGATGAAAGAGAACAATAATTTTCTGAAAGTGGTATTTTATATCTTATTTACAGGCGTATTTACCTTTTCGCAGACAGAATATTTTTCCGAGAAAAATTTCCGGAAAAATTTGTTCTATCTTGGAAGCGATGTTTTTGAAGGCAGAGGAACAGGAAGTCTCGGGGGCTATCTTGCCGCAAAATATCTTGCATATAAATTCAGTGAATACGGTCTTTTGCCGGCTGGCGATGATGGAACATTTTATCAAAACATACAATTTCATTCATCATTTCCATTGTCGGGTTGTGATTGCAGAATATTCATTGACAGTTTATCGTATCCTCTTGTTTTGTGGGACGACTATGTAATGGCAGAAACGGGTGAGCAGACTTACATTCCCGAATCCGTAAAGATAATTTTTGCTGGATACGGAATTGTAGCCCCAGAATACGATTATAATGACTATCAATATTATGATGTAGAAAATAAAATTGTAGTTTTTTTAGAAGGTGAACCTCAAAGCGAAACTCCCGAATATTTTAACGGCAGATTGCCCTCGGTTTACAGCTACAACGAAACTAAAGAAAAAATTGCAATTGCCAGAGGAGCTAAAGGCTGCATTGTGCTTCCAAATAAAAACAAACAAGAATTTAACTGGGAAAAAATTAAAAACGTATATTCTTTTGAAGACATAAATCCTGCTTTTAATCCGGCTGGGAATTTTAATATAATATTAAACCCAGAAAAAGCTGAATTACTTTTTGAAAACTGTTCCTATTCATATGAAGATGTTTTAAGGATGGAAGAATTTGGCGCGTTAAAAAGTTTCCCGCTGCATTCAAAATTTTCATTTAAGGGAATTTTTCATCAAAAAGAAGTTTATTCGGCAAACATAATAGGACTTTTACCCGGTAGCGATAAAGAATTAAAAAATACTTACGTAATTGTTTCGGCTCATTACGATCATCTCGGAATTGGTCAAGCTGTTAACTCCGACTCAATATATAACGGGGTATTTGACAATGCAATGGGGGTTTCGGCAGTACTTGAACTTACAAGAATTATTTCAAATTCAAAATATCAGCCCAAAAGATCAGTTATTTTTCTTCTTACAACAGCAGAAGAAAAAGGACTTTTAGGTTCTTTGCATTATGTGAAAAATCCTGTATTCCCATTGCATAAAACTATAGCAAATATAAATATTGACGGAATTGCATCTTTTGATGAATTTAAATCGGTAATAGGAGTAGGCGCCGAATTATCGGGTTTAGGAGATATACTTGAAACAATTGCAAAAAATAAAAATCTTAAAATGGCAGAAATTCCGCCGGAATTTTCGTCGTACGAAGCATTTAATAAATCGGACCAGGTAAGTTTTGCTTTGGCAGGAATACCATCAATATTGATCCTTGATGCGCCCGATTATGTAAATATCAGCAGGGAAGATGCTTTGAACAAATTCATAATTTACGATAAATTCGTTTACCACACACCTTTTGATGATTTAAATCTGCCCATAAATTATAAAGCAGTTAATCAGCATTTCAATTTATTGTATAATTTTATTATTGAAATTGCAAATTCAGAAAATCAACCTGAATGGAAAGAGGGAACACCTTATTTGAATGAAAGATTAAGAACTATTGCGGAAAAAAGATGAAAAAGCTGCTGCTGTTTATTATAATCACCATATTTTATTCCTGTTCACACAACCCGGCTCCGGTTAGCCGGATAATAATAAAAGGCTCCGATACTATTCTTCCGCTTGTTGAAACATTAGCCCGCGAGTATATGAAAAGGAATGAAACAATTTCTATTTATGTGGAAGGCGGCGGAACTGCTCTCGGAATTAAAACTTTAAGCAGGGGAGAATCTGATATTTGCACAGCTTCGCGTTTACTTACTGCGGAGGAAAATAAAACGATAGCCGAAAAATATAATGCTTTAGGCGTATCTGTTTTTTTTGCTAAAGACGCACTCAGCATTTATATAAATCCGGAAAATAAAATACGTAATTTTTCTATTAAACAACTTAAAGATATTTTCAGCGGAAAGATTAAAAACTGGAAAGAGCTCGGCGGTAAAAATCTTGAAATAATTCCGGTAACGCGAACTCCAAATTCGGGGACATACCTTTATTTTAAAGATCATATTCTGCAGGAAGAAAGCTACATCCAAAATTCTGTAACAAAAAATACAACCAAAGAAATTGCAGATTTTATTATTAAAGAAAAAGCTGCAATAGGTTATGGCGGAATCGGATACAAAGAAGGGCAGACTCTTGCAGCAATTAATAATATTTATCCTTCTGAAAAAACCGTAATTAATGGAACTTACCCTATTGTGCGTTATCTTTATTTTATCACAATTAATAATCCGCAGCAGCATATTAAAAAATTCATTGATTGGACGATAAGTACCGAAGGGCAACAGGTTATAAGACAAAGCGGATTGTATTTCCCGATTTGGGAAAAAGTGTATTAAATAACTGAATAGTTCTTCTTTAATTTCTATAAAAATTTGAGTTTTAAAAAAGCTATAATTTAAAAATCTGAAATGATGAACTGATTAATATATCTTTCTTTTTTTTCTGCTTTAATTTTTTCGAGATCAACAACCAAAAGCCCGTCAATACAATTTTCAAAGTCGGCATCAACGCCAAAATCAAGAAACTTAACCCCATCCTGTTCGCATAATTCGCTGTAATGTTTATATAAAACCGGTACCGAAAAACCGAATTGCTTCAGCATTTTCTTTAAAATCCGGAAATCCGACTTGAAATTTTCTCCGTTAAATTCAGTTTGCAAGCCTTCAATTTCATTTTTAGGAATTACAAATCTGTTTTTAGAATGAGCTAAATTATTAACTGACCCGAACCATTTGTTATAATAATATACAAGTCTGTTTTTTGCCGGAGCCGAATAGCTGTTGCTTATGCTTACAGCGCCAAATAAATATTTTATATCCGGATTTGAAGCAATCAGTGCGCCTATTCCTTGCCAGAGATAATCCAAAGCATTCGAATTCCAATATTTCTTTTGAACAAAACTTCTGCCAAGCTCAATTGAATTTGTTATTATTTTAGCAACAAAGTTTTCGGAATAATTAAATAAAGTAGAAGTATAAAATCCTTTTAACCCGATTTCCTCGTAAATGTTTTTCCCGAATCCAATTCTGTATGAACCCACGATTTCAAGTTCATTTTCATCCCAAACAACAAGATGACTGTAATATTTATCGAATTCGTCAAAATCCATTTTCTTGCCGGTTCCTTCGCCGATACTCCGGAAAGTAACTTCCCGCAAACGTGCAATTTCATTCATTACATTTGGCGATTTGTTAAAATCCGTGAGTATTATTTTTTTGCCGTCTTTTGTCTCGCCAAGTAATTTACTTTCTAAAAGTTCTTTATTTATTAGCTTTCTATCAATCG
>JAAYAN010000080.1 GCA_012719345.1 Ignavibacteria bacterium
CGTTAACTAAAGTTGCTACTTCGCGTCCTAAAATATCGAAAACTCTCAAATTAACAAAACTGTTTATTGGTAATTGATAGCTGATCATTGTAGAAGGGTTAAAGGGATTAGGGTAATTTTGTGAAAGCAAAAAGCTTTTTGGTGTTTCACTTTCTGAGTTAACAGATACAACGCTGCCGGAACCATATTCCAATGCGCCGAGATCAACTGTCTGGTTATTCCCGAACCGCTGGAATTTGTTGAAATCATAAAATGAATTTACTTTATCAACTTTTCCTGTTCCCCGGGCTGAACTTGTTTCCAGTAATCTTAAATCGGCATCAAAGCCGTATTCGCTGAACTGCCCGTCTGTTCCTGAAAGATTTACAAACTGCGGATCGGCATAAATGCCGGAAATGTCCTGATTCTGCTGCGATTGCCATTGCTGCAATGTTAAATACTGCGCTGTGGGAGTAGCCAATGCCGAGTTTCCAATCTGGAAGAACTCACCATCGGAAGAACCCTGATTTACAAAATACAAATTATTATCGCACTTAACCTGCGGTAAAACTTCATCAATATCATCGATATATAAAAAGCGGGAAAAACTGTTTGTACCATTGATATAGAAAATATTATTTTTTATGCTTATTTCCTGATGGTTAGTATAATCGAAAGGATGGGTAGTTTGCGTGTTGTTTTTAAGTATTTTAATCATCCCGCTCATTTCGTAAATATTTCCGCTGTACTGGGCGTTTCGCGCAATAAATGTATTTCCTAAAATTTTAATATTTTTACTCGGTTTGTTTGCATCCGAAATTTCAATATGATATCCGTTTTGGGTATTGGAAATTAAAATATTATTCCGCACAGTTATATTTTCTGCTGCGCCAATATTAAGCATTCCGTTTCCGTTAGTTATAACATTTCTTTCAAAAGTTATGTCGCGAATTATCTGGTTCCAGGGTCCGTTCGGGGAAAACTGAACAAGCAGATAATTATACTGATTCCCTTCTCCATTATGCGCCCTGCCTTCGGTTTCGGGGTCAATCCAGCCGTGAAAATAGTTTTCGGAAACCTGAACATTATTGCTTGTAAGATTAGTGTTCCAGTCATAGCCTTCTTCCTGAAAGCCGCAAATTCTTAAGGCAGTCCTGCCAAAAGCTGGACGAGAAAAAGTGTTTCCTGCTACTACTCCTTTATCAATTGCCGTATATCCGATATGATTGCCGGAGAGATCAAAATAATTATTTAATAAAACAACGCGCGAACCCCAAACTGCAAATAAAGTTGAATTCTTCAAAGGGTCGATATATGTGTTGCGGATGGATGAATTAATAAGGAAGGTACCGGATGAAATTTCATAATCCATATATTGACCAATTGTAAAAAGGTCGGAATATAAATCCAAAGCGTCAACTCGTAAAAACAGGATATTTCGGGTAGCTCCGCCTTGGGCAAAGAAAAAGACGCTTGCTTTGTGCCCGGCATAATCATCAAACCGGAAATCGAGATCGGTAAAAGAAATATGCGCCAACCCGATAGAATACATATGAATTATTATAGCATCATTCTGTCCTTTGTATTGAATGACCGGTTTTGTTCCGGTTCCAAAAGTACCAAATGCATAACCCCATGCCGGCCAGGCTCCGGGGGTAATATTCGAGACAGTTAGTTCAAAAGTCTGCCCCCTTTTGAAAAGAATTTGGTCTCCCGATTGATAAAGTTCCGTTGCCATTTCCGAAAAAGCTTTATCTGCAGTTTTCCAGGGACCGTTACTGCCGCCGGTAAAAGTTTGAGATAAACCGTTGTAACTATCGCTGCCAATTTCGGAATCGATGAAATATGTTTTTCCGGTTCGTTCTAAAACTTCAATTAAAATTGTTTCCGAATTTGTACGCCCTAAAGTATCTGTAACTGAAAGTGTAGCGGTATAATTCCCCGGTATTTCGTAAACGTGACCCGCGTTAAATCCGTGAAATACTTCCGAGCCGTCGCCAAAATCCCATACATAGTCAACTATACTTTCGCGCGGTTCAGATTTCCATCCCTGGAAAAAAACAGGCAGCGGAGCAAAATTGCGGGTTAAAGTACCTCCGGGAAAACGTGTATTCATATCAATCGGGGTGCCGTTGCTTAACCATTGGTAGCCGTCAACAGTAATAACTGCGTTTAAACTTTGACTGAAACTCATCAAAGTGTAAACCATAATAAATTTTAAAAAGATTAATTTTTTCATCAAGCCCTCAGTTGTTAGTTTAACCATTTTATAGGTTAAAACTAAATATTCTTTTTATATTATTCAAACTTTTTTATTTTATTGAATTTTATGCTTTAGAAATTATTCGCACACTGTTTTATAGTAAAACTCCTTCCCTTATTAAAGCATATTTAATTTTATAAAAAATGAACTTATTATTATAGAATGATGTTGCAACATTAAATATCAAAAGTAACATTTAAAAGGAGAAAAAAATGAAAAACATATATTTGTCTTTAATAATAGCAGCTGTTTTTTCCATAACAATTACAGCTCAAACAAAATGGAGCATCGATGAATCTCATTCAAAAATAGGATTTGCTGTTTCGCATATGGTTGTTTCGGAAGTGGAGGGTATTTTCGGGAAATACAGTGCCGATGTAGAAACTACCGGAGATAACTTTGAAAACGCAAAAATCAACATAAAGATTGATGTTGCAAGCATAGATACAAAAAATGAAAAACGGGATGAACATTTACGAAACGAAGATTTTTTTGATGCCCCAAAATATCCGGAAATAAAATTCGTTTCTAAAAGTTTTAAAAAGGTCGATTCGAAAACCTGGAAACTTGTAGGCGATTTTACAATTAAGAACGTTACAAAAGAAATTACGCTGACAGGTAAATTCAACGGAACTGTAAAAGATCCTTGGGGAAATACAAGATCCGGTTTTAAACTTTCGGGAACAATAAACAGGTTTGATTACGGACTTAAATGGAGCAATCTGCTTGAATCGGGCGGCTTGGTTGTAGGAAAAGAAGTTGAACTAAATATAACAGTTGAATTGATAAAAAAGTAAAATGAAACTTGAAAACGAAATATATCAGAAGAAATTCAGAAACCAATTTCATAAACTGGCTGTGAATCTGCTTTACACTCACGGCTGGTTTTTGGAAAACCACAGCCGGATTTTAGATGAATTTTCAATTTCCCGTCAGCAGTTTAATATTTTAAGAATTTTACGGGGGCAGCATCCTAATCCGGCAACTGTAAATCTTCTGAAGGAAAGGATGCTCGACAAAAAATCAGATGTTTCGCGAATTTTGGACAAACTTTGCATCAAAGAATTAACCGAAAGAGAAATCTGCTTGGCAGACAGGCGGAAAGCAGATGTAAAGATAACAGAAAAAGGACTTAACCTGCTTCAAAAAATAGATGAATCAAACTCAAAGTTCGATTCCATTTTGGCGAATCTAACTGAAAGTGAAGCTGAAACATTAAATTCCTTGCTGGATAAAATGCGCAGTTAAATTTGTTAATAATTTCTAAAAATTAAAACGTAAAGGTCATTCCTACTTTAAAAGTTTCGTAAGTCAGCGGAGCTTCGGTTTTAAAAGGCCAATTCATATTTTCCTGCTTCAATTTATAAAATCCGTAAGAAATTCCGCTTTTAAGCAAGAAACTTATAAAAGGAGCAGCAACAGGAGAACTTTTCATAATTTCGTTTACAAATTCGTCTGCTGCCTTTTGCGAACCGAATTCAATGATAAGACTTACAGCATGCTTCCAAACCATATATCGCGGAAAAACAACATTTGTTTCGAAAGCCCCGTTAATAGTTAAAAATTTGAACGGCTGAATTTTTATTCCGGCTTCCGAGGATGTGCCGAACCTGATGTTTTTATTAATGCGCAAAAGAGGTTTTTCAGGAAGGTAATTCAAACTGTCTGGTTTTAAATCCGGGCAATTAAAACTGTTCCATATAAATGAATATCCATTATACGGAATAATTGCAAAATCGCCCCAATAATATCCGTAACCCGAATTATTTGAATATCCAGCCATCCAAGTCTCGGATTTATATTCATTAACTTTGTTTGAATTATTGTTTATTTCTGTAGATATATTTTTAATAAAAATGGTTACATCGTGAAAATTTTTTATGAACTTGTTTTTTTGAACTTCGTTTGTTTTGTTAAATCCCAGTCTTATTTCCACAACGCCGGCATCACTCAGTTTTCCGCTGAATTTTTTGTGTTTTAACCGGCTGACCCCGTAATTTATTTCTACAGTGGGATTTTCAACATCGAACATTTCAAAATCGTCATTCCAATTGTTATGCAACACGTTACTTTGCGAAAAAGCAGGTGCTGAAACAAACACACAAAATATAAATACGAAAAAGTATTTCATAACAAACCTTCCTTTTAATTTATGTGCGATAGACGAAAAATGAGCTAAAAAAGTTACAACTGTTCCGGATCAATTTTTTCAACGTTTTCAATCGTTCTCCCTAAAAAACGCTCGGCTATTGTTTTAAACTTAACCGGAAGATCGCTTACATAATATTCGTGATTTCCGCTCACAATCTTTTTAGAAAGCAATTCTTCAAGTTCAGGATGTTTTTCTATTGTTGCAGCGGCAGCTGTTCCGGAATCGATTAATTTAACATCTTCGCCTACAACTTCCTGAATTACATTTGAAAGAATAGGGTAATGGGTACACCCGAGAATTAATGTATCAATATTTTTCTCGCGGAATTCACTTAAATACTCCCTTGCAATTAAATATGTGGCTTTATGGTCTGTCCAGCCCTCTTCGGCAAGCGGAACAAATAACGGACATGCTTTCTCGAAAACATTTAAATCGGAATTTTTTGCAGTAAGCATTTTAGAATAAGCTTTATTCCGGATTGTAGAATATGTTCCGATAACTCCGATATTTTTATTTTCTGTGGAAGATAATGCTAAATCTGTCCCCGGCTCAATCATTCCTATAACCGGCACATTGTATCTTTCTTGAAGAATATTAAGAGCGACAGATGAAACTGTATTGCACGCAACTATTATCATTTTTACATTTTTATTGATAAGGAAATCGGCATCCTGTATTGCATATTCGGTAATTGTATCATTCGATTTTGCTCCGTAAGGAACACGGGCTGTGTCGCCGAAATAAATAATTCTTTCGTTGGGCAGCGAAGCCTGAAGCTTTTTTACAACTGTCAGTCCCCCTATTCCCGAATCAAAAACTCCTATAGGTTTTTCTGAGTTTAACAATTATTAATCTCCATATCAAATCAAAACTTTAATAACTTTAGTCAATTCGCTTTTAATCAGTTCCCGATTATGCACTTTAATCTTTTCGCCGTTTTGGTTGAGAACATAAAACACATCAACAACATCATCGCTGCTGGTTGCAATTTTGGCAAAATATATCGATAAGCCAAGCTCGGCAAATTTTCGCGTAATTGAATAAAGAAGTCCCAGCCTGTCCGGTGAAAACACTTCAATAATTGTATATTTTTCGTGATCTTCAAACTTAATGTTGATTTTAGAGCGTTTCCGGAATATTTTATTTTCAAGCCTCCACCAGCGTGATCTCATTTTCGTAAATTCATCTGTCAGCTGAAGTTCGTTGTTTACCGCCTGCCTGATTGTGTTTTCAATTCGTTCGTACTTCGATTTTTCAACCGGTTGATGCGAACGGAATTCTGTAATTTTAAAACTGTCTATAACAATTCCGTCTTTTCGCGTAAAAATGTTGGCATTATGGATATTAAGATCGTTTACAGATAAGGCTCCGCATAATTTTGAAAGAAGCGATTTGCTGTCTTTGGTCATAACGGAAATGTTTGTAAAACCTGTTTCCTCCTTAAAAAATACTGCTAAATCCAATCCGCTTTCAATTTCGTTAACGTGAGCATTTATTTCTTCGGGACTGAATACCTGCATATAACTAATGTCATTTATCGATTCGATATGGTTCTTTACATCATCCGAAATATTTTCGAAAGTGTTACGCATAATTCCATTTGTTTCCTTTATAAGGTACTCTTCTCCTGTCTGTTTATCTTTTATCATACTTTTTGCCTTATCGTAAAGCTCATAAAGCAAATCGCTTTTCCATTGGGTCCAAACCACAGGGTTAACTGCAGAAAGATCGGCATAAGTTAAAAGATAAAGCATATTTAATGCTTTAACATTATCAAAAAGAGCCACAAATCCATTTAAAGTAACCGGATCATTCAAATTTCTCCGGAATGCAACTTTTTCCATAGTAAGATGATTTCGCACAAGAAATTTAACAAGCTCAATTTCCGGTTCGCTGTATCCAAGACGGTACATTATTTTTTCGGCAATTTCAACACCTAGAATTTCGTGCCCCGAAACGCTTATCGGTTTGGCAATATCGTGTGTAAGAACACTTAAAGAAAGGAGATCTTTTTCCTTAAGCGAATGGTAAAGCTTTCCGAGATATGCGTCTTCCGGATCAAGTTCTTCGAGGTTGCGCAATGCAATAAGAGTGTGCTCATCGGCAGTATAACAATGATAAACTCCCGGCTGGAAAAATCCGATCATATCGTGGAATTCCGGCATTACTACTCCTAAAACGCCCAATTCATTCATTGCAAAAAGGGTTTTTGCTGAATTTTTTTCTAGTTTTAATATTTCGCGGAAAAAGACAGATGAATCGCTTTCAAAAACCGGGTTTTCTTTAAATTCTTCGATACTTGTTAAAATTAAAGACCTCAGATTTTCATCAAACCTTGCGTCATTCAGTCCGCGGTAATAATATCCCCTCAAAATGTCGGAAAGGCTTAAAAGTTTATTTTCGGTAATTGAAATAACTTCACCTTTTAATTTAAAATCGTCATCCAGCGAAATAGAAAGTCTTTCGGAAATCGGGTCCGAAATTTCTTCGCGGTAACGTTTTGTCATTGTATTATAAAACCGGTTTAAAATTGTTGTGGATGTAAAATATTCTTTCATCATTGCCTGCCAGGAATCGCCGGGCAAATTAATTGTTTGCGCTATTTTTTCCTGACTCATAAATTCTAATCGTTCATTTTTTCGTCCGGATATAAGGTGAAGCTGGATGCGCATATTAAGAACAACTTTATAGCTGTTTAAAAGCCTGTGATATTCTTTGGTGCTTATTACCTTTTCGGTATTCAGCCTGTCCAAAAAGCTTTCAGTCTGCGATATTTCTTTTTGTTCGGTTAGCAAAACATTGTATTTAAGCGAGTAAATCCATTCAACAACATGCATATCCCTCAACCCGCCGGCAGTAAACTTAACATTGGGTTCTAAAACTTTAGGACTTGACCCGTATTTTTGATGACGCGCTTCATTATCTTCAAAATAATCAAAAATCAATTTTTTGCGTTTTTTATCATTCATCAGAGCAAGAAGTTTTTCATTCCATTGCTGATAAATATTTTCATCGCCGAATAAAAATCTTGTTTCAAAAAACTGAGTAAATGCTTGAAGATCTTCGCCCATAAATTTTTTCATATCATCAAAATCACGTACTGTATGCGATACTTCAATTCCGCAATCCCAAAGCATTGTAACACAATTCTGAATATCTTTTTGGTTGCCTTCAACCTGTGGCAGAATGAACATTAAATCTATATCGGAATAAGGACATAATTCACGCCGGCTGAAACTTCCCCCCGATGCTATAACAAAATTTAATTTCTGCCCGGCTAATACTTTAATAATAAATTCTTCAACAAGAAGACTGTATGCCACGCAAAATTTGAAGGCATCTTTGCTAAGTTCGCTATTGCCGAAAAGGTTTTTGCAATTTGCCGTGAACTCTTCTTTAAGACTTTGTCTATCGATCATATTTTTTTCTTAATTATACTTAAATCAGCCCTAAATATTCACAAAATATTGTAATTTATCAAACTTAGAAGAAAAATAACTTTGATTATTTCACTTAACGATAAAAAAATAACTTGTGAATTGTAAAAATTCAAAGAAACTTATAAAAAAGTGACATAAAATAAAGTTAGTCTCGTAAAAAATATTATTTTTACGTTCAAAAAAATGTGTGTTATATGGAATATCTTGAATTACATCCTGTGAATCCGCAGGAAAGATACATCAACATGGCTGTTGACGTTCTGAAAAGCGGCGGAATAATTATTTATCCCACAGATACCGTTTACGCTTTCGGCTGCGACATTTATAATAAGCAAGCGCTTGATTTGCTATATTCAATTAAAAATGACAGCCTTTCAAAACTTTTCAGTTTTATTTGTCCGGACTTAAAAGATATTGCAAAATATGCGAAAGTATCGGATTCAGCTTACAAACTGATGAAAAGATTGACACCCGGACCTTATACCTTTGTCCTTCCGGCTTCTAAAGATGTCCCGAAAAAAATATGGACTAAAAGAAAAACGGTTGGCATAAGAATTCCTGAACATAACATCGCTTTAGGTTTAGCGGAAAAACTAGGTAATCCTGTTATAAGCACAAGCGTTACAACACGCCTTGGTGAAATATTACACAATCCTGAAGAAATAAGAATAATTTTTAACAGGCAGGTAGATTTAATGCTGGCAGCCGGAAGTCTTATTTCAGAACCTTCTACAATTGTTGATTTAAGCGGAGAGGAACCCGAAATTTTACGTTACGGTTCGGGAAACGTAAACTTTCTTGAAAACAATTGATTTTAAGGATTCCTGTGGACTAATGTTGCAGAGGCCTGAGCACCTGCAAGAATAACAACTTCTGCAATATTTACGTGAGCCGGACGTGAAGCGCAGAAAACTATTGTTTCGGCAATATCTTCAGCTTTAAGCGGATTAACTCCTTTGTAAACATTTTTTGCCCGTTCTGTATCACCGTAAAAACGAACGTTGCTGAAATTAGTTTCCACCATACCGGGGTCGATTGTAGATACTTTTACATTGCTGCCCAGCAGATCCATCCTCATCGCTTTTGTAATTGCATCAACAGCATGCTTGGTCGAACAATAAACAGCCCCGTTAGGATAGGCTTCGTGACCTGCAATTGAACCGATATTAATTATGTGTCCTCTTTTTCGTTCTACCATTCCCGGAAGAACTGCTTTGGTAACATTAAGAAGCCCTTTAATATTTGTATCAATCATTTCGTCCCAGCCATCGGGATTATCGTTATAAATTTTATCAAAACCCCGTGAAAGCCCTGCATTATTAATAAGAAAATCGATTTCCTTCCAGCTATCCGGCAAAGAGGCTGTCTTTTCAAAAACTTCTTTTCTGTTTCTAACATCCATCGGGAAAGAAAAAACATCGGTTTTAAAGCGATTTCTTATTTCATCAGCAACTTTATTAATCTTATCTTCTCTTCGCGAAGAAATTATCAGACGTGCTCCTTCTCCGGCAAAGGCTAAAGCAGTTGCTCGCCCTATTCCATCGGATGCACCTGTAATAAAAACTATTTTATCCTTTAAGTTTTGCTTCATTTCGAAATTAAACTAAGTTGCGAATTGCAGATTTCCTCAGCTTCGGCAATAATTAGCTTTAAATCTTTATTGCTTATTTTTTCTAATGCTTTATCTATTGTAAACCAACGCCTTTTTCTAAAATTTTCAGGCCAGGTTTTTAACATTTCAGTAACTTCCAGCAAGTATACTTTCACCTGGCAGATACCTTCCCATTTTGAATATTTGTAATTCCACATTTTATCGTTTAGCAGATTTCCTTGAATTCCTGCTTCTTCGTATGCTTCCTTAACTGCAGATTGTGCGGCTGTTAAACTATTCTCAATAATACCTTTGGGAATTATCCATTTTTTATCTTTTCGCGAACGAATAAGTAATATCTCTGTTTTTCCTTTACTGGTTTTAAAAGGAATTACTGCGGATTGAAAATACCAGTTTTCTGGTTTTTTTGTCATTTTATACCTGCCGTAAATTTAAACAAAAAAGTTCTGCCAATACTGTTTCCAAAAGGAACAAATTTTATTCTGTTATCAAACAGATTCTCTAAATTTAAAGAAAAAGTTATTGGGTGCAAAAAATAAAGATTTTTTATCTCTTGTGAAAATGTAAAATTATAAATTATCGCTTCTTTCTTAAATTTATCATTACTCTTTTGTAACACTCCTGTCCGGTTTTTAAAAAAATACGTATGAAATCCGGCAAAGCTTCCTTTTGCAAGAAAGATGTTTGCCGAAAATTGAACAGAGTGCTTTGGATAAAAAGAACCGCTTACATTGCTGAAATAAGTATATGAAGAATTTAATCCTATAAATCTGCTTAATTGAAAATTAAAATTAGCTTCGCTTTTAAAAAAGGAAAAATTTTTCTGATTTGTATAAGTTAAAGAACTGCTGTTTTCAGATAAGAGCTCTTGTTGATTAATTCTGTTGGATAAATAATTATATGATAACTCAGCATTGCATTTTAAATTATTATATTTACCACTAATAAATAATCCTGCATAATTATTTCTTGATGTTTTTAGATTATTGTTTCCGCTCACCGAAAATACTATATCATTTGCTTCATTTTTAATTTCAAAATTGCCGAAAAGTTCTTCTGCTTCCGGATTTTTTACAACTGAAGAAATTACCGCAGTAAATTCGGGCAACGAATTAAAGCTAAAATCTGCAGACATTTCACCAGAATATACAACTCTATTTGTTATGTTTTTTTCAGCTTTTCCTTTGATATTTGTCGAAATATTGGAACTTATATTTGAACTAAACGAAAAGGAAGCCTGAGGAAATATCTTTGAAAATTCTTTTTCCAGATATGCTGAGTTTTTATAATTATCGGATATAAAGTAATTTATTCCGGCAAACAGTAATAATTCGGAAGATGAATTTCCATACAACTTTTTTCCTATAATTAAATTATTCTTATCCTTTACAATTCCGCAATTTTTCGTAAAATTCATTTCATTTGTGAAACCTGTACTTGTTTCCTTCGAAAAAGTAACATTAAATCCGTTTATTTCATCTATATATTCAGCCGAAAATAATCTGTTATAAGTTTCAAAATGAACAAGACTTCCTAAAGCTGGCGGGAAATCCCATCCGTAATAGGAAATCAATCCGGCATTAAAAATAATTTTTTTCATTTCACCGGTTTCTATAACTCCATCAAGCCGGGCAGTAAATTGTTTGTTTTGTTTTCCTATAAATTTAGAATTCTTGTTTTTCATTTCCGGCAATAATACATCCCCGGTGCTGAAAAATCCGTGATACGCTCCGGTAAAACGAAGTTTAATTTTGTCCAGCTTTCCAGCCAATGAAAAAGAGACAGACGGAATGATTTTATCCTTATTTACCGGAGATAACTCAGGTTTTGTGTATATGTGTATCAGCGGATCCCCGGTTTCCCCGCCTAGATATGTATGAATTTTAAATTCGGTGCTGTCCGGTATTTCGGAATCGTTAAAAGTTATCAATCCCGACGGTAAAGAGTTTAATTTTTCTAAATGAGGGTAAGTCTTTATATTAACGGATTTTATGTTTAATATATCGTGAGGATTAAAATCCGGAGAGTGAAAATTAAAAGCTGAAACCGAAAATAAATTATTTCCAGTTTTAGTATTTTGTGCCGGACTTGAAAATACATCTCCAGGGGACAAAGCAATTACCGGAAGCGATCGGGAAATTGATTGGTGAATAAACTTTGAATTATAAAGGAAATAGTCCCCGGTACGGGAATTCGAGTTTTTTCGTACATTAAGAACAGATTCTGCTTCTTGTGCAAAAACAGACAGAAAAAATCCCAAAATATAAATTATGCATATTTTCATAAGCGGTAGAATAGTAATATTCTCGAATTCAACATTATCAAACTTTCGGGATACGAAAAAATATTCTGAATACCAAAAGAAGTTTCGGCAGAAATATTTTTATAAATTAAAAAACCGAGTCCGCCTGAAAAATAAAACCCGAATTCCGATTCACTTGGATTATTACCAGAAACAGCAGCATTGCTACCCTTAAAATAAAACGTATAACTTTTTATTCCGCCTGAAGCAAATAAATAGACAAATTCTGCCGGATATTCTGCCAGTCTTAAACCGGCTGATAAAACCATTAAATCGATATCCGGAAATCCGGTTTTATTTTCTTTTGGTTTAAATTTCGAAAATCCAGCTTCGGTTTCGATGGCAATGCTTTTGGATATTTCGTACTTTAGCGATAAAACGGGGTTCACCTTTGCCTTCCAGAATTTTCCCAAATCATTTTTGGGGATGAAAATATTAATACCGGCACCGGCAGAAATATTGTCCAATTTTAATTCTTGAGCAAATAAACCATTAAAAAAAATGAAAAAAAAGATGGAAAAAGTTCGGGTCATTTTAACATCAATAAAAAAAAGACATATATTCAATAATAATATTTTATTTTTTTACATACATTATATTATTAAAAGGGGAGGCATATGAAATATTTATTTTTAATGCGTCACGGCAAATCAAGCTGGAAAAACCCAAATTTAGATGACTTAGATCGTCCTCTAAACAAAAGGGGAAGGAACGATGTTCCACTTATTTCAAATATTCTCGCAGAAACAAATATACTTCCCGAACTAATTCTTTCCAGTCCTTCCAAACGAACGCTTGAAACGGCAAAAATATTATGTACCGTTATCAGGCAGCCTGAAAAAATTATTAAACCGGATGAAAATATTTATGAAGCTTCAAAAGAAACTTTGCTTGAAATTATAAAAAAAATACCTGAAAGTATAAACCGGACAATGATTGTGGGGCATAATCCGGGACTTACAATTTTAAATAATTTCCTTTCCGATAAAAGAATTGATAACATTCCTACCAGCGGGATGGTGCTGATGGAAATGAATATTAAAAAATGGAAAGATACTGATAACGGGAAAGGGAAAATTCTTACTTTCGACTATCCAAAAAAATATAAATAAAAAAGGCTGCCGAAGCAGCCTTTTAATTTGTTAAATATCTTTCGTTTTTATTATCTATCTGGTACTGGTTGCTGTTATAATCGAGTCTGAACTGATTAACAAGCTGCTGCAGATTACCGGTCAGATTATATAAATCTTCTGCCGAGCGGCTGATTTGATGAGTTCCGTCAGCAGATTGCTGAGTAACTTTATTTATTGAATCGATATTTACAGCAATCTGATCGCCGGCAGCAGTCTGTTGTTCGCTTGATGCAGCAAGCTGAGTGATAATATCAGTTAATTGCTGCGAATGACCGATTATTTCTCTGAGTGCTTCTCCTGCTTTATTTGCTAAAGCTTTGCCTTTTTCAACCTCTTCGGTTCCCTGCTGAATAGCAATAACAGCATCGCTGGTTTCTTTTTGTATCTGCTTAATCATTGTAGCAATTTCTTTTGTTGCTTTTGTTGTCCTTTCAGCAAGTTTTCTTACTTCATCGGCAACAACAGCAAACCCACGTCCTTGTTCACCGGCGCGCGCTGCTTCAATTGCTGCGTTAAGAGCCAGCAAATTAGTTTGATCGGCAATTTCATCAATAACCTGTACAATTTCACCAATCTGGTCGCTGCTTTTGCCTAAATCTTTAATTGTTTTAGCAGATTTTGTTACAACTTCGGCAACCCTATTAATTCCTTCAATAGTTTCAACAACAACGTCACCGCCTTCTTTTGCTTTATTTCCTGCATCTTCTGCCGAACTTGCTGCGCGGGTAGCAGCTTGAGTATTTTCCATTATTGTACGAAGCATTTCTTCAACAGAGCTGGAAACATCAGCTGTCTGAGCACTTTGCTCATTTGCTCCTGCAGCCATTTCTTCAGTGCTCGAAGATATTTCGGAAGCAGCGTTCGAAAGCTCGGATGTACTTTCGGCTACTTTTCCGATAAGATTATTCATCGATTCTTTAAGTTTATTTACATTATCTTTAATTTTCTGATAGTCGCCAGCATAATTTCCTTCCATACTTCTTGTAAAATCGCCGTTAGCCATTACATTTAGAACATCGCTTGCTTCATTAATCGGCCAGACAATTGTATCGAGCATATTGTTAACGCCTTCAATTATTCTCTTCCAACCTCCCGAAAATTTCACTAAATCGCCGCGGATTGCAAGATTTCCTTCTTTATTTGCCTGAATCAGTTTTTCAGCTTCATTAACAAGACTTTCAATTATCTCAACTTCTTTATTAAATGCGAATGCAAGTGTATCTTTATCCGAAGCAGGATTTACTTTCTCAATTACTCCAGCAGCAATCTGCTGAGCAGCAAAGATTTTTTCTTTTGTAGCTTCTCTTAACTTAATTGCCATTGCTGAAAGTTCGCCAAATTCATCCTCGGATTTATATGTAATTTCCGAATCTACATTTCCTAATGCCAGTTCGTTAAGTATATTTTTTACCTCATGAAGTGGTTTAAGCAAAAACGGAACAATATAAAATGAAAAGAAAATAAAGATAGCTATTGCTATTGTCATCCCGATATAAATGCCGTTTTTAGCGCTTGATACAACATCATTTACACTTTCATCAAGCTCGTTTGCCGTTTTTTCGAGATTCGCATTCAAAGTCTGGAAGTTAGACATCATCAGCTGCCCCACCTCCTGACCGGATGTTGACGCAATTATTGCTGCAAAGGAATAGTCTTTCATTGCCGAAGCGCTTAATATTGCATCTGCAACTTCTGCTTTGTATCTTTTCCAAGCCTCAGTAACAGCCTTAATGCTTTTTGCTGATTTTTCGTCCTGTTCCAGACTTTGTAATTTTTCTATCTTTTCATCAATATTTTTCTTAATTTTTTGGTACTTGGGTTCATTCTCTTGAAAATTTGCAAGCTCGGGAATTGCAAATTCCAGCATTAAAAATTGGACTTCCAAATATTCATCGTATATGGAACCTATCAGTTCCTTAGGATTAACATACTTTTTGAAAATATCATCTTTAGCCTCCTGCATTTTTCCCATTTGCAGTATATCGTTAAAGACTATAACCCCAACAACTATTCCTATTGCTAAAAAGCCTATTTGGATTTTCCTGACAAATTTCAGGTTATTCCAATATTCCCGAATGTTTTTCCCGTTAAGTTTCATATTACAACCGATTTTTATTTAACAATTATAACTTAAATGGTATAGCAAGCGACATTTTTACCTTAACTTTTTTACCATCGTGTTCTCCTGGAATAAAAGAACTGCTTTTTACAGCTTGAATAGCAGCTTCATCGCAACCGTTGCCTAAACCGCGTAATATTCTCACATCCGAAACTGTACCGTCTTCATCAATAAAAGCAATTAAAAACACCTTCCCTTGTATGCCTTTTGAAGCAGCTTCCTCAGGATAAACAAGTTTTTTGTGAATCTCATCCATTCCGCCTTTAACTTCAGGCATTTTTGAAGCAAATGCTAAATATTCGTCTCCTTGCAAAAAATTAGTGTTATTTCTTCCGGCTTGCAATAAAAAAGACGTACTATTAATGAGATAGATTCCCATTAAAATCACCAAAATTAAATTCACCTTTTTCATAGACTCTCCTGTTTTCATTCTAATCATTATTATCATCTGTAATAAATGCTTTATCAAAAACTGGATAATTAACAATTCTACTATTTCTAAAAAGTATTATCGGAAATGCAAGTGTTTAGTTGAATTTTTCAGTTTTCCGTCAGCATTTATATCAAATGACATTGTTTGTAATTCGTAAAACAATAATCAAGCCAAGAAAGTTTTGATGATGTGATTTGCATTCAGAAAATCATTTTTTTTTATTATTGACAATGTCGCTTATTAAGATTTAATTTAAATAATCGATTATAAAATATATAATAAAATTTAGTTTGAAGTATGTCATTTAAATTATCGGATATTACAGAAGGTTTGGAAGTAACTATTTCAGAAATTACTGCTGGTGAAGGTGCAATAAAAAACCTTACAAATCTCGGTTTATCGGTAGGAAATACCATTAAAATTTTAAGACGCAGCCGTCTTGGAGGTCCTGTTGTTGTTTATTACCGGGGTTCGGAAATTGCAATAGGAAGAGGCTTAGCGCTGAAAATCAGAGTAAGCAGAGATATCTAAATTTATGGAATTTGTATTAATTGGCCAGCCTAATTCAGGGAAAAGCACAATTTTTAATGAAGTTGCCGGTTATAAAACCGTTGCATCTAACTTTCCCGGTGTAACTGTTAAGTTTGTTCAAAGCGAAATTGATATTGATAACCGGCATGTAAAAATAACCGATCTTCCGGGAACATATTCTTTGCAGGCATCGGACGAAGCTGAAAATGTTACTTCGATGTACTTGTATAACCTGAATTCAGATGCGGTAATTATTAATGTGTTAGATGCCAGCGTTCTTTCCCGTAGCCTTGAACTCACTCTTCAGCTTATGGAATTTGAAAAACCGATGGTTATTGCCCTTAATATGATTGACGAAGCTGAAAAAAAAGGAATTAAGATAAACGAAAAGCTTCTTTCCGAAAAACTCGGAATTCCTATTGTAAAAACAATTGGACGCAAAGGCATAGGAGTTTTCGAATTATTCAGAGCTGCAACAGAAGCATTTGAAAATAACACCCGACCCAGCCAACTTCTTTTTACACTTGATCTCGAAAAGGAATTTGAAACATTTGTATCAAATTGGGATAAATTATCTATAAATACAATTTATTCTAAGAGGTTTCTGGCAATTAAATTTTTTGAAAAAGATCCATTCATATTAAACTTGATAAAAGAAAGCTCAGACCACAGCGGATTTAAAAAATTATCAAACTGCATTTCAAAATACGAAAAAAATATCGGAAAAAATTCCGAACAGGTTGTATCATCATTCCGGCACAGTCTGTCTTTCGAACTATTTGAAGATACTTCTGCTGTTGAATCGGTAAGAAAAGATGATATCCGAAAGAAAATTGACGATATATTAATGCACCCTGTGTTCGGTTTTTTATCCATGGCTCTGATTCTATATTCTGTTTTTATTTTAATTTTTTCTTTTGGAAATATGACCGAACCTCTCTTTCTCAGTTATTTTGAAAAATTCGATGACTATATTAAAAACCTACTTGGCAGCGAATCTTTAATGTTTTCAATTATTTCGGGAGCATTCTCGGGTTTCGGCGGAGGAATTGCTATCGTCATACCTTTTTTGCTTCCTTTTTTTATTATGCTTTCAATATTGGAAGATACCGGTTATCTTGCCCGTATTGCTTATCTTATTGACAATATAATGCACAAAATTGGATTGCATGGTCTGTCCATAGTTCCAATTATTCTCGGATACGGATGCACAGTTCCTGGTATTTTAGCAACCCGTATTCTTAAATCGAAACGTGATAAAATTATTACTGCAACTCTTACTACGCTTGTACCTTGTACGGCAAGAATGGCTGTTATTTTTGGACTTGTAGGTTTTTTTATTTCCTTGAAGGCTGCCGTTTTAATATATGTTATAAGTATTGTTTTGTTAGGCATAACCGGTAAAATTATGTCGAAAATAATGCCTGAAGTATCACCTGGATTAATTCTCGAAATTCCTAAATACCATCTTCCTTCTGTAAAGGCAATTGCTGCAAAAACCTGGTTCAGACTTAAGGAATTTGTTTTTGTTGCCTGGCCTATTTTAATTGCCGGTTCAATAATTTTGGAAATTATAAAATTTCTTAACTGGGAAAATTCTATTAATAACTTTGCCGAGCCTTTTACTTCGGATATATTAGGACTTCCTGCAGTTGTAGGGGTTACCTTGATTTTCGGAATTATGAGGAAAGAACTTGCCTTGCTTCTTCTTTTTTCGGCTTTAGGAACCAGTGATGTTATTTCCGTAATGACAGAAGCTCAGATTTATGGTTTTACTATTTTTATAACTTTTTATATTCCTTGTCTTGCCACATTTGCAGCGCTTGGCAGAGAATTGAACTGGCGGAATGCAGCTCTTATAACATTTATCACTTTTATTATTGCCACCGTTCTATCGGTAATTTCATCAAATGTTTATTCTTTATTTTTCTGATATTTGAACACAATTTCTTATAAAAGCATACACATTATTTTCTAGTAATTTTCAATATATGATGTTTATCAATTTGGAATTGATTCAGCAATATTGATATTACAAAACTGTATGGCAGAATTAAAATAATTATAATTTTCAGCCCTGCTAATTTTTGAAAAAGAGGAAATTCGCTTCATTTCCCCCTAAATTAAACCCAAAATAGTCATTAGAACAAATAATATTATGTTTGAGCTTTTATTATTGTTTATTTTGGGTAATTCCCATTTTATGGGATTTTTTCAGGAATGTGTAGATTTTGTTAGTCGATTTATCCGGCTTTTGACGGATCCGCCATTATTTTATTTTCTAATGGCGGATTTGGGTTAAAATTATTCGTTTCCGGGATTACACATTTTTCCGGTTTTAATTTCATCTGCAATTCTTTTAAATTTATATAGGTCGCTCATAATTTCGATTATTGCCGCAGAAGTTACCGATACCATCCTGCTGGAATCGGTAGTATAAATAAACGAACCGGAAAGACTTTCGATATTGCCGTCGAATGCAATTCCAATAAGCTCGCCGTTTTTGTTTATAACGGGACTTCCGGAACTGCCGCCGGTAATATCGTTTGTCGAGACGAAATTATAAGGTGTATTTAAATCGAATTCAGCCGGCGGATTAACCCAGTTTTCTGGTAGATCCCAGGGATACTGTTTTTTGAAAGAGTGATACCTGTCGTACATTCCGTAAAATGTTGTGTACTCCGGAGCAATTGTTCCGTTATATTCATAATTTTTAACAACACCGTCGCTTAACCGCAAAGTAAAAGTTGCATCCGGCGGGATTGTTGTTCCGTAAACTTCGTATAAAGCTCTGCCCATTTCCTGTTCCAGAGCCGTTTCCTCCAGATTCAGTTCATTACTTTTATACATCAGTTTCTCAAGTTTTTCCAGAGCTTGTTCAGCAAATAATATGAGAGGATCCTGCAGATTTATTATTTCTTCTTTAGAAAAAGCAGAAAGAGTATCAATATCGGAACGTTTAAGAAGATGCGACTTAGCTTTTGCATATTCAAATGCAGTATCGCCCGAAAGCCCGTTAAAACATTTTTTTACCACCGGATGATCAGTCCCCAAAAATTCAATAATTTTATTCAAATGTACTTTTAAAATTTCTTTTTCCATATCTTCATCAAAATCTTCCGGTAAAAAGGTTTGAATGATTTCTGGAGAAAATTCTTCCGAGTGAATCTGCGAAGCAATTTTGAATGCTATTGTTAAAGAAAGCGGACTGTATCTATTGAGGTTAAATGCAAATAATTCTGGTGAAATGAGGCGTAATTCATCGCGGTTCTTTTTAATTGCATCCCATAAATAACCAAAATCTTTTTTTAACTTGGAGTTTTCAAATATCCTTTTCTTAAAGTTTTTTTCAAAATCTATTTTTTTTGCAATCAAAATAGGATCATTTAAAGCTGAAACTATTCCCGAATACGCTTTTGCGGAATTAGTTAAAAGATTCATCTGGCTTAAAATTTCATCTTTTTTTTCTGGAAATTTATTCATCATCCCATAATGAGCTTTTACAAGGTCACTTAGCAGCCCGGAACTGAATTTGTACATATAATCTCTTTTATATTCGAGCTGGTCAACAGTATTTAACCGCTCTGTAGTACCGGGATTTCCGATAGTAAATATAGGCTCATTTTTTGAAGGAAAATTTGTTTGGAATTTGAAATAATTATTTGTTTTAAGAGGAATTCCTGTAGAATCGTACACACGTAAAAACGCAAAATCAGCATCATATCGGGGATAAGTAAAATTATCGGGGTCGCCTCCGAAAAGTCCCACAGAAGCCGGATTAAAGAATACCGCACGCACGTCATCGTATCTTCGGTATCCGTAAAGAGAAAATTTTCCGCCGTTATATAAAGGAGTAACCAGACAGATTAGTCCGTTTTTTGTTGAATATTCGTATTCAAGATTATGGATGATATCCTCAATATTTTTATTTCCGCCGGACTGTTTTAAGGAATCGTAAATCTTTCCGGTAACATCTTCTATCAAAACAAGCTGATCGACAAATATATCCGGAATATTTCTTTCGTCTTCAAGATTTTGGGCAATAAAACCGTTTTTCCAAATATCTTCATCTTCTTTTTCAATTCGGGAAGTAATAAAATCGATGCAATGATGGTTTGTCATAATTAAACCGTCTTCCGAAATAAAAGATGAAGAACACCAGCTTGCAAACTTTAGCGAAGACATACGGACTTTGTCCAGCCATTCCTGTGAAGGTTTGAAATTGTATTCCTGCTCAAAATACTCCAGCGGTGCATGCTCGAATGTCCACATTTTGCCTGTGTCAAATCTTTGCGATTTAACTGTATCAAACCCGTTATTTGTTTGAGTAGTAACAATTTCACTAGTTGAACAAGAAATTATTAAAAATGAAAATGTTAAAAGAAGAGAATTGTAAAATAGTCTGAAAAAATGCATAAAATCCCCTGATTTATAAAATCAATAATTTGCCCTAAATATATTTAATCATTGTTATTATTTACACGTAAGCATCCGGAAAATAAACACTATCTAACCGAGTTTTCTTTTCAGCAGAATCGTGGCAGCAACTGCACTCATCAACAAAATAAGTGTACGGTTCTTCGGATGGTTCTGCTAAAATTATATCCACAATTGTGTGGCATTTTTTACATTGAACTATGTGCGTTCTGTCGAGATTCGACGTACATTTGGGACAAAGCAAGCCCGGGTTGCCGAGAATAGTATCGCGGTTAACCAAAAAAAAACTTTTACAGTTGGGATTAGAACATTGTGTAAAGCCTGTAGAAATCGTAGAAATTGTGTCTATTTTAACCTCCAATAATATTACGCTACAAACGTATTAAAATAATTTATTCCATTCTATGTAAAAATGTATCGCATTAATAAAAAAAGTAAAATTCTTAATATTAAATAAAAAAAAGTTGATACATTTGTTCGAATTTATTTTTTAACTTTAAAAAGCTGAATAAAAAATTTACTGGAGGTAAAAGTGGAAAAAATTGCATCTTTCAAAGCTTACGATATAAGAGGAAAAGTACCGGCAGACCTTAATGCCGATTTAGCATACAAAGTAGGAAGAACATTTGCTAAATATCTTAACTGTAAAAAAGTAGTTATTGGCAGAGATGTAAGGAAATCTTCTCCTGAACTGGCTGAAGCTCTTTTGCGCGGATTGACCGAAATGGGAGCTGATGTTTTTGATTTAGGACTCTGCGGCACCGAAATGATTTATTTTGGCACTCCATTTTTAGAAGCTGACGGCGGTGTAATGATAACTGCAAGCCATAATCCACCGGAATATAACGGATTAAAATTTGTAAAGAAAGGCTCAGTTCCTTTTGGTTATGACAGCGGACTAAATGAAATTGAAAAGATGGTACTTAATAATGATCTAGGTGAAAAAGCAGCAAAACCCGGGAAAATTATTCAGATTGATATTATGAAGGAGTTTATCAACAATCTTGATAAATTTTACGATGCAAAAAAAATAAAACCTTTAAAAGTGGTAGTAAATGCCGGTAACGGATGTGTTGGTCCCGCGCTTGATGCAATTGAAGACAGGCTTCCGATTAAAATGATTAAAGTTTTTCACGAACCCGATTCAAATTTTCCTAACGGAGTGCCTAATCCGTTGTTGCCCGAAAACCGTAAACCAACGATTGATGCGATGAAAAAATACAACGCAGATTTGGGTGTTGCCTGGGACGGCGATTACGACAGATGCTTCTTTTTTGATGAAACTGGTAATTTTATTGAGGGATATTATATTGTAGGACTTTTAGCAAAATCAATCTTGAAAAGCAACCCTGGCGGAAAAATCGTTCACGATCCCCGCTTGGTTTGGAATACACAAGAAATTGTAGAAAAAGCCGGCGGCATTGCAGTACAATCTGTTAGCGGTCACGCTTACATTAAAGCCAAAATGCGTGAAGTTAATTCAATTTACGGCGGCGAAATGTCGGCGCATCATTATTTCCGCGATAATTTTTACTCCGATAGCGGAATGATTCCTTTCCTGCTGATAATGCAATTAATGAGTGAAGAGAACAAAAAATTATCGGAACTTGTTAACGAAATGATTGCTGCATACCCTTGCTCAGGTGAAATAAATACAACTCTTGCAAACCCTGCAGCAAAACTTGAAGAAATTAAAAATAAGTATAAAGACGGAGTTGTTGATTATACCGATGGGGTTAGCGTTTCTTATTCAGATTGGAGATTTAACGTTAGAATAAGCAACACCGAACCGTTAATACGCTTGAATGTTGAAACAAGAAGAAGCGAAGAGCTGATGAAACAGAAAACCGAAGAACTATTGAGTTTTATAAGAAGCTGAAACGAAAAAAACTATTTAACAAAAGAATCGTCATAAAACTTGAATTAACAGAATAGGAGTGAAAATTGTATGGCAGATGAAAAATCCAAAACAATTGATGTTGATAAGCTTTTACAGAATAAATTAAAAGGAATAAGCATCGGGGCAATGGAACAGGGAATTGCAAAAGTTGTTAGCGAGCTTGTAGGTGAAGATTATAAATGCAGTATAAATGACGTTAAATTCTCAATGTTCAGCGGCGCAGATTTTCACGTAAAAATTGAACTGACTTATAATCCCGATAAAGACTGATAATATTGCAGTCTTTATTTTTTTTACAGTTTTAAAAATCATTAGTTAATGTTCCTCTTGTAAAAGCTAAACTCATTTAGTTTTTATTATTAAATTCATTTTATTTAAATGACTGATTATTAAAGAATTTAAAAAAAGGAAAATTTTTACTAAATTACTTAAACGATTAAGTAAAATATAGCCGGAAATAAATCTTACTCAATCCGGCAATTATTTAGTTTTTAATTAAAGAATTAAAAGGATAATTATGAAGAAAGTTTTTGAAGTTGAAAATCCGGATTTTAGTTTAAGTCCGTTTACAGGAATGACAAAAAAACATTATATAGAAATGGCAAAATATGTTCTCGGAAGAGCTTTTAATCACGTCGATTCAATAAATACTCCGCTAACTTTTCCAATTGTTCCCGGTAAAACTTATCCGCAGCCGGGCGCACCCGATTGGCGTTTTCGTTCAGCAGAATTTGAAGCGTTGGAAAGATCTTTCAATCTCGCCGGTCCGCTTATTCATGTTGATCCGGAAGTGACGATAAATGGGCTTAAGTTACGTGATTATTACAGTCTGCAAATTTATAATGCTTTTACACCGGGACATCCAAATTCACTTCCTTTACCTGAAGAACTGCCCGATTCCACATATCAGTTTACCTGTGAATTCGGCGGACTTTTTAAAACCCTATTGCTTATGCCCGATACAATTTGGTCAACCTATACCCAAAAACAAAAAGACGAAATGGCTGATTGTATTTCTAAATGGGGACATCACCGGACAACACAAAATAACTGGCGCATTTTTAATGTTGTTACTCTTTCTTTCTTAAAAAAACACGGATATAAAATTGATGATGAAGCTTTAAAAAGCCATCTGCTGTGGGTTGCTTCTTATCATTCGGGCAATGGTTGGTATCTGGAACAAACTTATAACTACTATACAATCAGTTTGTTCATAGTTTATTTAACTATCTGGAACAGAACTTTCGGGGATGAATTTTATCCGGAAATTGCCGAAACGATTGAAAAATCGGCACAGGAATTATATAAAACCTACATTAATTTTTTTGGAAGGGACGGCTACGTAAATATGTGGGCAAGAAGCATAACTTACCGGACCTGGATTTCCGGAGGATTTCCAGTTTCATTTATGCTTAAAGGCGGTTCGCCGCTTGATCCTGGAATGGCGCGAAGACTTTGCTCAGGTTCTTTACTTCAATTTGTAACCCGCGAAGAGTTTTTCGAAAACGATATTCCGGCTCTTGGTTATTACAGACATACTGAATATATATTACAAAATTACAGTTGCGCCGGAAGTCCGTTTATAATGTTTATTCCTTTCATAGCTCTTGCTCTTCCGGACGATTCGCCTTTTTGGACAGCAAAAGAAAACGAAGGTTTTTGGGAAAAACTTGGCAATGAGACAAATGTTGAAATCCTGAATAATCCGGGTATTATACTCACAAACCACGGTAAAACCGGCACATCCGAAATTATCCCCGGCAAAGTTTATTATCAGGATCCAAATTATTCAAAACTTGCATATAACACACACTTTCCCTGGGAAGATCACAACCCGCAGGGCGGAACCGCGATGGAATACAGTTTCAGGAGTCTTGACCCAAGAGACATGCGCGGTGATGATATTAATTTTTATCTTACAGGACATTCCTTACAAAACAGTTCAGAAAAAAATGCTGTTTACACAACATCCGAAAGTATGCTTTATAACGGCGTTAGAAAAAATGTTATTTACCGGCAGGCAATTATGCGCAAACCTCCGAATAACGGTGTTGGCTATATTATTGATCTTGCCGAAATTATAATCCCGGGAGGAATTATAAGAGTTGACAGAACCCGTCTGGCATTTGAATATGAGCTGACTTTAGGAAACTACGGACTGCCGCATTTTAAAGGTGTAAAAGCAGAAGTTAAACAATTTGAAGAAGGAAATAAAAAGGTAATCACCGCATCAATTCCGGGAAGAAAAGTTGCTCTGATAACTTACAACGGATGGGATGAAGTTGACAGTTTGGTTCATAAAAACCGTAATGCCGAAGCGGATGAAAGTACAGTAATCTTTGCGCATAAAAAACGCCTCGAAAAAAATCCCCCGATGGAATTACTTATTTCCGTACTGCTTCACAAAACTGATGATACGGAATGGACAAACGAGGAATTATCGC
>JAAYAN010000081.1 GCA_012719345.1 Ignavibacteria bacterium
CTTCAATACTTAACTCTAAAAGAAGGATGTAACGCTATAGATGCAGGTATAGCATTGAACAATATCAATGAAAATTTTACCGGGGAAGCTCCAGATTTAGGCGCATTTGAATTTGGAATTGATGTACTTGAATATGGTCCGAGAGAAAATAATACCGTAAATGTTTCCACACAAAAAACAGTGACAAAAGATTTCTCGCTTTCCCAAAACTATCCGAACCCGTTTAACCCTTCTACAATGATAAATTATCAAATACCAATGAACAGTAATGTCAATTTGAAAATATTCGATATTCTCGGTCGCGAAGTGATAACCCTTGTAAACGAACACAAACCTGCAGGAAGTTACACAGTTGAATGGAACGGAACAAATTCAGCAGGGAAGCAAGTCGGCAACAGTGTATATTTTTATCAGCTTAAAGCAAGCGACGGATTTGTTGAAACAAAGAAAATGTTGCTGTTAAGATAATTAATAATTAAAAATTAAGAAGTAATAATTATTGTATGTCCCGATGAAAAACATCGGGATAATTTATTCTTTAAAGGGAATTAGTATGAAAAAAACAATTACAGTTTTATTTGTTGTCAGTTTGTTAAGCAATCTAAGTTTTGCGCAGATATATTTTGTCGATTTTGAAAACGGCAGCGATTTGAACAACGGGCTTACAGAACAAACAGCTTGGAAACACGCTCCGGGAGATGAAAACGCTGCTGATAATCCAGGAAATATTGAATTAGCCCCCGGGTGTACAGTCTTTTTCAAGGGCGGAGTTGTATATCGCGGAAGTATAAAAATGAAATACAGCGGCAGTGAAGCTTTACCTATAACCTATAAAGGCGACGGCTGGGGAAGTTCAAAGGCAATTATAGACGGTTCCGAACCGTTAAGCGGATGGAGACCTTGTATTTCGGCAGAAGAGGGCGGAGCAAATTGGCAAAACTGTTATATTAATTATGCGCCTGCCGGTCTTTCTGCTTTTAATACCCGCCTTGCCGAAAACAGCGAATTTCTTTGGCTGGCTCAGGAACCCGATCAGCCCGACCCTTTCTTTTTTGATGCTGTAGATAATTTTCTGCCGGTTCTTCCGGAAAATCAGGATACTACTTTCTTAATTGATTCAAATGTGTTTAACCAGGCAGATCCGGATTATTGGGATGGATCATACCTGCTGTTATGGGTTCTGCCGAATGTTGTTAATATGCGCGCTATTAAAGAATATATTCCGGAAGAAAATAAAGTGATTTTTGATAAAACCAACGATCCTTCCGGGTATAATAAATATTCAATTTACAATTCCATTCACGCAATTGACCAGCCGGGTGAATATTTCTTTGATGAAAGACCTGAACATGACGGAACACATAAAATTGTTCTTTATCCAAGGGATGCATCAAATATTATGAATAATCAAATTACATGTTATTCCAGACCTTACGGAATAGACATAAACGACAAAAGCAATCTTGTAATTGAAGGATTTGAAGTGCGCCATATTGCGGGCTCGGGTTTAACTCATGGGGTGGGAATTGGTACTGTAACTTTAGCTTACAAAGAAAATAATGGAATAATAATACGAAACAATAAGATTTACCGCAACGCTCATCCAACGGGAGGATATGGAGGGATTTATCTTAGCAAATGCAAGAACTCAATAATTGAGAATAATGAAATATTTGAATGTTTGAAAATGAAAGGAATGTCGTGTACAGAAGATAGCAATCTTATTGTAAGCGGTAATAAATTGTATAAAGTCGGCGGAACCTGCTTAAGTTTTTACACCGGAAAAGACTGCCGGGTATTTAACAATATTATATCGGATGGACATGGCACGCACGCGAACGGAATGACTTTTTATTTAGGATGCGAGAGAATGCTGGTATATAATAATCAAGTTACTGATTTTAATATTACACTTACTCTGCAAGCATCAAAGGATTTATTTTTTGTAAACAATGTTTTTAACGGAGCAGAAAATACCAACTATGTTGTTGCCTGCTGGGGAGCGATGACAGGTCCGGCAACTTTTATAAACAATACCATTATCGGCAGTACAAGTAATGCAGCTTTGTATCTTAGTCCTAACGCGCCTTATGCAACCGATCCCGCAGGAGACAGCCTTACATACAGAATAATAAATAACATTCTTGAAGGAGGCGGATGGAGCAGCACTAACAGCTATCAGTATTTGAGATATAATAATTTATATACAGGACTTGCCTGGTTTCAAGAATATCCAGATTGGTCTCCTGCTGAAGGTGAAATTGTTGATTGGACTGGTACAGATTTCCAAGCTATTCCGCATGAAGAAGTGTTTGAAAACCCGCAAGAATTTGATTATCACTTAATACCGGGGAGCCGGGCTATTAACAGCGGTATCGACCCTGCCTCATTTTTCCCATCAGAAATGTTTCCTGGGTTTGATCTTAATACCGATATAAAGTGCAATAAAAGACCGGTCGGTTCAGGATGGGATATAGGAGCCTATGAATATGACGGTGCAACAGGTGTGGCAGTCGAAAAATCTGTCCCCGATCAGTTCTCGTTATCCCAAAACTATCCGAATCCTTTCAACCCTTCTACAATGATAAATTATTCCCTGCCTGCCGGCAGGCAGGAGTTACCAATGAACAATATGGTCACTCTGAAAATTTATGATGTTCTCGGTCGCGAAATTACTACTCTCGTTAACGAACAAAAACCAGCAGGAACTTACTCAGTTCAATGGGATGGTACAAATTCTTTTGGTCAATCGATTGGCAGCGGAGTTTATTTTTACCAACTTAAAGCAAGCGAAGGATTTGTTGAAACAAAGAAGATGTTGCTGATTAAGTGATCTTAATTAGAAATCCCGATTTTTTTTCGGGGATGTTTATAAAATAAATCTATTGGTGAAATATGAAACTAATAAATAAATACAATTTGATTACCTTCACAGGGTTATTTCTAAATTCTGTTTTTTGCCAGAATAGTACAACTCCCGGTCAAATAACATCTTATCAAACCGTGCATTCAATTGGAATTGAATGGAATATTTCCGGAGATGATAATCATAATGCGCAATGCAATGTAAATTACAGAGTTTTGGGAAGTGAGGTATTTAAACCTGCGTTGCCTCTTTACAGAATTGATTTTAACGGTTTTAATATGTTTGCAGGAAGCATCCTTTTCTTAGAAGAAGGTACCAATTATGAAATTCAACTCGAATTGGTTGATAGTGACGGAGCAAACAAAACTGAGATTTTAACTATTAAAACAAGGAGTTATCCTAAATTGCCGGTTGCAGGAAACACATATTTTGTTTCTCCCGGAAACGGAGGAGGTTTTGGAACGAGTGATAATCCATTTCTTGGAATTGATGAAGCTCAAAATATTGCGGGTCCGGGTGATATTTTTCTACTCAATTCCGGATTTTATTCTGGCGAAATTGAATTCACAGTTTCCGGTAATACGGATAATTATATTGTTTGGAAAGCGAATGAAGGTGCTTTCCCAAAATTTGAAAGAGCAAGGGTTTCAGCAGATTACGTTTGGCTTGAAGGAATAACAGTTGAAAATCAGGATTATGCGCTTTTAACAAGCGATGTAAACCCGACAGGTGTTGTAATTAAAGGTAATTATTTTTATAACTGTAATTATAGTATAA
>JAAYAN010000271.1 GCA_012719345.1 Ignavibacteria bacterium
CATTAATAAGAAGTGGTGCAGAAGATGCCGTTAACTATATCCAGTTCGCTCCTCCCAATAAACTAGAGGTTTATGGCACCAACAACGAGGGTGTTGGGTACAAGATGATGGAAATAGAAACCGAACTTAACCCTGGTTCTACCGGAGGTTCGGGGATAAATTTTTACAAATACTCTGATCTCTCGGGCCTTGCTGGTGGGCTGGGCAGGGAAGGGAATAACATTGTATTGTTCTCCGTGTATGATGACCTTTTGTTAACAAGCGTCCATGTTACGGGGGATATAACTAAGACAGGCTCCTATTCGGCGGTTGAACCAACAGATGATTATGGTACGAGACTTTTATATGCGGCAGAGACGCCTGAATTACTTTACTACGACAGAGGGGTTATTAATCTAGTCAACGGTGAAGCAAAAGTATATTTAGACCCTATCTTTTTACAATGCATTGAGCCAGACACGGAGCTTACTCCATGGCAGGTATGGGTACAGTGTTATGGAGAAAACGAGGTACATGTCGTAGAGGTAGGCGAGGATTACTTCAAGGTGAAGGAACGAAATGCAGGTACAAGTAACAATAAGGTTGTGTGGCGGCTAGAAGCCACAAGAAAGAACTATGCAGGAATAAGATTAATGGAGGTGGTCAAATAATGACACGGGAAGAAATTATGAAACGAATCGAAATTGAGGATGCTAGGATAACCAGTGCAGACAGGAACATAGAAGGGTTGATAGCGCAAAAATCACGAAGCCAGATTGAACAGGCGAGGTTATTTGCTCTACTGGAAGCCTTGCCAGAAGAAGAACCGCCTCAATAGGGTGGCTATTTTATTTTAGACTGGAGGTAATAGAATGGGCTACTACGATGCCACCAAAGGCGTTTATGTTGGGGACTCAGGACAAAGCGATTATGATCGTACCATTGAGGCGATAAAGTATTACGAAAAGAACGACATGACAAGTCAGAGGGATAACGCTGTAAAATATGCTTCCGAGCAGGGTTATACTCAGCCAGGCTACAAGCCTTCGACCACAACTACCACAACACCCAAAACAAGCAGTAACACTTCTTCAAGTTCAAGCAGTAGCACAAGAGAACGCACCACGGACACAACACCGAGGACCAGTAATATTAACACGGGAAGCAATCAATACTACATTCCCTATGAACAGGAATTACGGGATTTAATTGGTTCTTATCCAAAGTATACACCTTTAAGCGAATCGCAAATGATGTCACAAGCACAGAACTATGCGGACCTGCAGGTTGATCCTCAACTTGATGCCTTAAGTAAGGCTTTAAGAAATGCGATTTCTGCTGCTGAGAATCAAACCAATGAGGTTACTGCCGCTTATTCGGGGGTAGGGGCTCAAGCAGACAGGCTATTAGGCGAAGCACAGAGGCAAGGAGAAATAAGTGCTATTGCCAGAGGTGGTGGAAGGTCTGGTGCAGTAGAAACATCGGTTGCCAATATGAAACAGCCGATAATGGAACAGGTAACGCAGGCAGAAGCAGAGAAGGCGGCTAAACTTGCCAATATCGCCAACAGCAAGACCAACGCACAGACAGCTTACGATGAAGGCACAGTTGCTCTTGAAGCACAAAGAGGGCGGTTAGTCGCTCAACAACTAGCGGCAATCAAAGAACTGGATTATGCCAAACAAACTGGCAGGGCAGATGCGATTTTAGCGGCTACAGAAAGACTTGCCGCCGCTACTAATGCCCGTAACCAGTTTGATAATTCCTTACTTCAATCTTATATCGACATGATGGGCGAAGTACCAGGGGAAATCGTTGAAAGACCTGTTATTACAAATCCTAATTCAAATAGCGGCGGCAGTAATTATTCCAACGAGCCGGTTGGATTGAGGGCATATATCGAAAGCAAGGGCGGTTCGGTAGGTTTCAGTTCTCCCGATGGCTCCGCTATGAACGGAACTGTAACGATAAACGGTAAAAGCTATTCTGCCACACAGTTGATACAGAAGGGCGCAACACTGGTTAATGGCGCATGGTATATACCTGAGAGTGTTCTCAGAGGGATGATGTAGAAGGGAGGACTAAACAATGGCTTTACAGGACGATATAAAAGCCGCCAAGCAGAATCGGCAGAAAATACCGGTTTATGTTGTACCTGATGGAGATAGCGGAAAAGCAACATACGGTAATGAGAGAGTAGGTTTATCTGGCCCGGGTGCTTTCCAGTTTCCGGGGAAGAATGTTTATTCTCCTTTTGCACCTGGCACAAAAACTTTAGGCGGCAGACAGCAGGACTTGTACGAACAGAAATTCCAAGAGGAATTACGGCAGAACAAGTTAGCTGAAGCGATTGCGGAACAGAAACGAGCAAGCGGGGGTAGTTCTGGGGGCAGTTCAAGGGATTATGGCGGCGGCTCTATTCCTAAAATGAGCAAAACCGAGTTAAAGGCTCAGTACAAGGAATGGCTTGCTTCGCTTAACGATCAGTATTCCTATCAGGATTCCCAAGGCAAAGAGTTATGGGGGCAACATAACGACCCTGTTGCCGTTGCATTGGGGGCAATAGAGAATGAAACGAATTGGCTTAAGGAAATGGGATTAGGCACGGCAGACATAGACGAATTGAAATCCTACGCTAGAAATAACCTGAATACTGCCGCAAAGCAGGGGTATGATTTAAGGCTTCTGAAGGAACCGGCAAAGTATGATTCGGGCATCAATCTCAGTTTTAAATAACCAAGTCAGGAGGTGAAACAATTTGCTTGGCTTTAAAAAAGTTTTAGAAGAAAGATACGGTATTCAGTCCAGCGAAGAAGATAAAAAAACAAATACTGCAACCGCTCCTGTTCAGTACACAGTAACAGAGGATGACATAAACAGTTTACCTTTTGGCTTTCGTAAAAGTATGCTACAGAACATTGTCGGCCAACAACCGCAACCGGTAACAGAGGAAACTTCGGCAACTTCTTCCCCAGCACCCGTAATGACCAATGCCGCCACAGAAGGAAGCATGAACGCCTTTCGTGAAGCAGAACGGAAACTAGGGCAGGAATCCGCTATATTCAAGATGCCGGTGAAGGGGCAGACTGTAGAACCGGATCCCGGAACCAGTAAAAATATTATTCAAAAAATAGAAGATTCTAAGGCATGGAGAGCGGTAATAGGTAATCCAGAAGAAGGATTTGGCGTAAGCGATATGATAAGTGACATACTTGTAGCTAATCCTGCTGCCGCCGCTACATCTGGCGCAGGTAGGGCGATAAGCACGCTCGCCAAAAGACTTGTTTCTCCTGCTACACAACAAATAGCCAAAGCTGGAACAAAGGCAACACAACCTATTACTCAGGCAGCAGAGAAATTATCAAAAATGACTCCTGAAGTTGCAAAGACTGTTGCCAGGAAGGGGGCAGGGATAGGTGCTGCTGCAACCGGCTATGAAACAATTAAGGGTGCTACCGACCCTGAATATGTAAATCCTATCACCAAACAAGAAACCTTCCCTTCGCAATTCGGAGCTTCCTTGCGTGGCGGCGTAGGCGATACTATATCAATGTTCGGCTCTGCCGTAGATTGGAAGGATATGCCCGAAGTAGGCGAAAAACTGAAGGAAACCGGTGCGAAAATATCAGAAGGGTACGAATCCAAGCAAGTTCCTTTTTCATGGAAATCTGTTTTTGATCCTGATTGGTACGCCAATAACCTTGCCAGATCAATCCCTATGACAGCATCCTTAATACCGGTAATGGTCGCAGCGTATAAAGGCGGCAAAAAAGCAGCTTCCTTGCGTGGATTCGGTAAATACGGTCAGGTAATTATTGCTTCACTGGCTGGTTCCACAGCTTCAAGACCTATCGAGAGTATGCTTGAAGCGGCTGGCGGATATGAAGAAGCTAAAGCAATGGGTAAAAGTGAATCAGAAGCAGACGCTATAGCCCAGAGAATCTATGACGAAAACTTAAAACTGGCAGGATTGGATTCTGCTCAGTTAGCATTATCATTCATGCCAACACCGGTAAAGACTGCCGGCAAGTTAGGGAAAACTGCAATGACCGCAGGCAAGTTTGCGGTTGTAGGCGGTACCGAATCTGCAGAAGAAGGATACCAAGGGGCAATACAAGCAAGAGCAACCGGGCAGGATGATAGAAGTATTTTAAGGCAAATACTTAATCCTACGCCGGAATTGCAAGAAGCTATGGCGATAGGTGGTATATTCGGTTTAGGTATGGGCGGAACTGGTATTATTACTAACATGATGCAGGACATTAAAACTAACACTATTGCTAACCTTCCTAATG
>JAAYAN010000005.1 GCA_012719345.1 Ignavibacteria bacterium
TCCTGACTTAATAAATCGAATTAAAAGAGCAAAGCCGGCAGCTTTACTGGCTATTGAAAGAAATGCCGTAATAGAAACAGGCGCTCCTTCGTAAACATCCGGTGTCCAAAAATGAAAAGGGACTGATGATATTTTATATCCGATACCCGCAAAAATCAAAATAAGACACAAAGAAAGAGTAACCGGGTTAACAGGTATGCTTGTAAGTACCTGATTGATTTCAAGCAAATTTGTTGTTCCTGTAAGTCCGTAAATAATAGAAATGCCAAACAGCATTATACCTGATGATGAGGCTCCGTAAATTAAATATTTAAGAGAAGCTTCGCTGTTTCGTTTTTCCAGTTTGGTAAATCCGGCAAGAACGTATGAAGATAACGAAACTATTTCAAGTGAAATATAAATGAGGATAAGATTTACCGAGTTAATCATAAACATCATCCCGATAATCATTCCAAAAATTAAAGCGAAATATTCACCGGAACGTTTAATGTTTTTCTTAATCTCGTTAGAAGATATAGAAAAGAAAACGATAAATATTGATGAAGCTATAACAAAAAATTTGAAGAAAGTTCCAAAAGGATCTATTGATAAGAATCCGATAGATTTATTTAATGATGGTTCCGGAAAAGCAGAATGAGTAACTCCGATATTTTCAAATAAAAAGTAACCGGCTGAAAGCAAGCCCAATACAGATACAGAAGAAATTATTTTTTTATTGCTGAATATCAAATCCAAAACAACAATTGCAACAAGAGTAATAGAAACTGCAATTTCGGGTTTAAGATATTTTATTGATTCAAAAAATGACATATAATCCATAATAAATTATAAACCTGCTGTTATAATGTTTGAAGTTTCCGTAATAAAATTAACTAAACTGTTTACAGAGGTATTCATCATACCAAGCATTGCCGAAGGATAAATTCCCAAGAAAATAATAATAATGGAAAGGGGAATAAGCATAATGTATTCTCTGGCAGTAAGATCGGTTAAGGAAGACCATTTTTCATTTAGCTTACCAAAGAAAATACGCTGCAAAGCCCATAACATATATCCGGCTCCGAAAAGAATTCCTAAAGTAGAAATTATTGCCGTAATGCGGGTTGTATCGTTACTGAATGCTCCGATAAACACAAGAGCCTCAGAAATAAATCCACTCATTCCTGGCAAACCAATAGCTGCAAAAAAAGCTACAGTAACAAATCCGGTATAAACAGGCATTTGTGAAGCCAGCCCGCCAAAGTCATCAAGTCCGCGGGTGTGGGCTCTGTCGTAAATAACACCAACAATTAAAAACAGCATAGAAGTTATTGTACCATGATTGAACATTTGAAAAATTGCACCGGTAATTCCTGCAGATGACAGAGAAGCCATTCCTAGCAGAACATAACCCATATGCGATACAGAAGAATAAGCAATTAATTTTTTAAAGTCCTTTTGAGCAAGCGCACAGAAAGCTCCGTAAAGAATGTTTATCATTCCGAATAATGCAATATACCAAGACAATTGAATTGTAATTTCCGGAAAGATCGGGAAACTGATTCGCAAAATTCCGTAAGTCCCCATTTTTAAAAGAACGCCGGCAAGTATTACGCTTATAGGAGTAGGCGCTTCAACGTGAGCATCAGGAAGCCATGTATGAAACGGAAACATAGGAATTTTTATTGCAAAACCGACAAACAAGGCAATGTAAGCAGCAAATCTAAGATTATAAGGATTAAGCGGAGAAAGAATACCGTCGGCTGTATAATTTGACTGGTTCATCATTTCCAAAATATTGAAAGTAAATACTTTCGTATTTCCGATTGTTTCCTGAACGCTGAAATACAGTCCGATCATAACAATCAGTATAAATACACTTCCAAAGAGAGTGTAAATAAAGAACTTAATTGCTGCATATTCTTTGCGAGGACCGCCCCAAATTCCTATAAGGAAGTACATAGGAAGAAGCATAAGTTCCCAGAAAATATAAAAAAGGAACATATCAAGCGAAACAAAAACTCCCATCATACCTGTATTAAGCAGCAGCAACATTGCAAAATAACCTTTGATGTGCTTTGCAATTGTCCAAGAAGAAATTGTTGCAATAAGCGAAACAATTGCGGTAAGCAATACCATTGGCATGCTTATTCCGTCAACTCCTAAGAAATAATCTATTTTTAAATTACCGAGCCAGCTTATTCCTGTTAATTGAATCCAGCGAAATTTTTCGAGAAATTGAAATGAAGACTGTTCAAAAACACCGCCGGCGCTGTAATCAAAATTCATTGTAAGGAATGCTGCAATAATTAATTGAATAACAGTTACTAACAATGATAATATTTTTACAGCTTCAGGTTTATTTTTAGGAATGAAAAGCAGAAGAATCATTCCTAAAACTGGTAAAAACGTAATCAGTGACAAATATGGAATATTAACCATTATTATATAGCCTCATTTTTCTTTCAATCATTAAACTAAAACGGCCTGAAAAATACAAAAAGAATAATAGCCGAAACAATTACTAAAATTATGTAAGTCTGAACTTTTCCGGTTTGCAGTCTTCTTAAGCCTATTCCTAAAAATCCGCTTAAAAATGCAGTAAAATTTACAAAACCGTCAATAATATATTTATCGAACCAGCCTACAATATTTGAAAAAGATTTAATTACATAAGCCGAACCGTTAACAATACCGTCAACAAGATTAGTATCGAACCATGCCGATAATCTGGAAACAAGCAAAGTACCTGCAATAAAAGTTTTATCATAAAGCTCGTCGATATACCATTTATTAAGCGAGAATAAGTACAATGGTTTTATTTTTGCCGTTATTGCATCCGGATTGATTTTCTTCCACTGATAAATTACAAAAGCAATAAGAATACCGAGTCCGCCTAAAATTAATGAAAGGAAAAGCGCAGGATAATGCACTGAATGGAGAGTTTCGGTATATTCAACAGAATGAATTATTTTTCCGTGATTTGTTTGCTCTCCCGCAGAATTAATCAAAAAGTCGAAACGGGAATTTTCAGGAACAACCTGACTCGGAGTTTTAATCCATTCGCTTAAAAACCATCCTTGATCGGGAGAAACCGGATTAGGCGTATAGAATATAAATAAAGATAAAAGACTAAGTACAATTAAAGGGATTACCATTAATTTGGGAGATTCATGCGCATGTTCAAATTTGTGAACGTCCCTGGGCTCACCGTGAAAAGTTAAAATTACAAGCCGGAACATGTAAAAGGCAGTCATCAAAGCTACAGTAAAAGCCGCTATAGGAATAAGCCAATGACCTGTAAGTTTTCCAAAAGCTAAAGTACCGGCAAGAATGCCGTCTTTGCTAAGGAATCCTGAAGTAAATGGAACACCGGATATAGCTAAAGTAGATACTAAAAATGAAATATATGTAAGCGGCATTTTCTTTCTTAAACCGCCCATATTTTGAATATCTTGTTCGTGATGCATTGAATGAATTACAGACCCGGAACCTAAAAACAGACAGGCTTTAAAGAATGCGTGAGTTACAAGATGAAAAAAAGCAAATGCGTAAGCTCCGACACCAACAGCCATAATCATATATCCGAGCTGACTGACAGTTGAATAAGCCAGAACTTTTTTAATATCATTTTGAGTAAGGGCAATAGTAGCGGCAATAAATGAAGTAATTGCACCAATTATAGCAATAACAAGCATTGTATCTGCAGTAAGCATTACAAATATTCTTACTGAAAGATAAACACCTGCGGCAACCATTGTGGCTGCGTGAATCAGGGCACTTACAGGAGTAGGACCTTCCATTGCATCGGGTAGCCAGACGTGAAGAGGGAATTGAGCCGATTTTCCTATTGCGCCCATAAAAATAAGTATTCCTGTTAAAGTCATCCAGAAATCACTGTTAAAAGGAATTTTACCGGCAGACATCTGCTCGAAAATTTCATTAAAATTAAAAGTGTGGTATGTAAAGAACAGGATAAGAATTCCTGCAAACATTCCGATATCGCCAATTCTGTTAACAATAAAAGCCTTTTTACCGGCATCGGAAGCAGATTTCTTTTCGAACCAGAAACCGATAAGAAGGTATGAAGACAGCCCAACTAGTTCCCAAAAAATGTACATTCCCAAAATATTATCGGTAAAAACAATGCCTAACATCGAAAATGTAAATATACCCAGATAAGCAAAGTATCTGTTATAACGCTTATCGCCTTTCATATATTCAACAGAAAAAATATGAACAAGAAAACTGATAAGCGTAACAACAAAAGCCATTATTACTGTTATGTTATCAAGCTTTATTCCTAATTTGATATTCAATTCGCCCCACTTAGGAAGAATACCGAAATTTATCCAGCTGAAAGAGAATAAAATATCTTTTTCAACAAAAGCGCTTATTTTAGCATAAAGCAAAAAGACAGAAAGAATAAGCGTAATACTTGAAATAAAAACTTCAAAAGTGAATGCCTTTTTTATTTTACCGCCGCTTAATACAGTAAAAGTAAATCCTATAAGCGGAAGAAATAAAACAGCAAGAGTAATATTTATTAGTAAGCTTTCGTTCATATTCTATTCTTTAAGATTATCAATTTCATCGACATTTATATTAGCAAAGGTTTTGTAAAGATTAAGCACAATAGCGAGTGCAATGGCAGCTTCGGCGGCGGCAAGAATTATCACAAAAAGTCCGTATATCTGTCCGTCAAGACCAAAATTACCATATCTCGAAAACGCAACAAAATTTATATTGGCTGCATTCAGAATCAACTCAACACCCATTAAAACCATAATTGCGTTTTTACGCGAAACAATGGCATAAATTCCGGCAGAAAATAATGCAGCACTTATAAAAAGAAAGTGATTTAATCCTACTTCCAAAAGATTACCTCGTAGTTTATTCTTCTTTGCGGGCAATGGTTGCCGCCCCGATTAAAGCAATTAGTAAAAGAATTCCTAATAATTCGAAAACTAAAACGTATTTAGTAATAAGTAATTCGCCTATCCCAAATAAAGTTGTTTCCGGAATCTGGGAATTTGTTTCTTTCCAATTTGTTCCAAGCAATACAGAAAATAATATTGCTGATAAAACAGAAACGCTGATTAATGAAACAGCTATGTTGCGGTTTCCGCTTTTAATTTCCACGTTGGTTATTTTATTTGTAAGCATAACTCCAAAAAGAATTAAAACAAGAATGCCTCCAACATAAACCATAATCTGAACGACAGCTAAAAAATCTGCGCCAAGAAGAGCATAAATACCGGAAACGCCGAATAAAGTTAGCATAAGAGAAAACGCCGAATAAATTATATTTCGTGCAGTAACTACAATTAATGCTGAGCCGATTGTGATAAATGCAAAAAGATAAAATATTATATCAAACATCTGCATATTACTCCGATTCCTTTTCGTTTTTATCTTGTTTTTTTTCGGGTTCAGGAGCCGCCTGTTTCATTTTAGCAGCTTCTTTTTCGGCATTGAATTTTTCAAGATTAAGTTTTTTTTCACCGGCTTCTTCTTTTGTTAGGGCAGAAAAACTGTAAACTAAATTGTTTCGTTCAAACTCGGAATATTCGTAAATATCTGTCATTTTAATACATTCAGTAGGACATGGATATACACACAGCGAACAAAAACAGCATTTAGCTATATCAATATCAAATTTGGTAACCCACAATGCTTTTTTCTTATCGTTGGATGTTTTTCCGAGATCTTCACCCGGAACAGATTTAACGGTTTCAATTTCTATACAGCCTACAGGACAAGCCCGCGCGCATTGGTCGCAGCCTATGCAATCATCAATATTTACATAAAGTCTGTTTCTCGATCTTTCGGGAAGAGGAATTTTAACTTCGGGATACTGAATTGTAACAGAAGGAGTGAATAAATGTTTGAATGTTATTTTCATTCCAACAATTACTGTATAAAGTCCTTCCCATGTATTTTTAAGATATTGTTTCATCAAATTATAATAAAGATATTATTCCGATAATAATTAAATTAATAAAAGCATAAGGTATAAGATATTTCCAGCAGACTGTCATAAGCTGATCAACGCGGAGACGGGGGAGCGTCCAGCGCAGCCACATCTGAACAAAAACAAAAAACAGACCTTTAATCATAAACCAGAAAAACTGTTCAAAAGGAATAAGCAACGGGAAATTTAAGGTGTTTCCTAAATAACCGAAAGGGGATTGATATCCTCCGAAAAATACTGTAGCAATAATTGCCGATACAGCAAACATATTTGCATATTCCGCCAGAAAAAACATTGCGAATTTCATCCCCGAATATTCGGTATGAAAACCTGAAACCAACTCCGATTCAGCTTCCGGGATATCGAAAGGTACTCTGTTAACTTCGGCAAGCGTGCTGATATATAAAATTATAAAACCTGCAATCATAAATGGGATAAGAATAAACTGTTTAAATCCTTCAGCAGCTCCGCCGAAAATATTCCAATTCCAAAAATATGCAGTCTGTAATTCACTTATGGTATTAAGACTTAAAGTTCCGGTAAGCATTACAATACTTAAAATAACCAATGCTGTTGGTATTTCGTAGCTGATAATTTGAGCAGCCGAACGCATAGCGCCAAGTAATGAATATTTGTTATTTGAAGCCCACCCGCCCATTAAAATACCTGCAACCACAAGACTGGAAATTGCAAGGATAAAGAAAATTCCAACTTCGGCATTTGTGCCTATAAACATTCCCGAAAACGGAATTGCTGCAAAAGCTGCATAACTGCCGGCAAATACTAATAAAGGCGAAATGTTAAACAATTTTTTATCTGCTTCGGAATTTATTATATCTTCTTTTTGAATAAGTTTAAGAATATCTGCCAAAGTCTGAAAAAGCCCTCGGTATCCTGTCCTATTGGGTCCTATTCTATCCTGCATAAATGCCGAGACTTTTCTTTCGGCTAATACAGCGGCAAGTGCATAAGGCAAAATCACAACAAACAGAGGCAGTGCAGCTATCAGAATCATAACGCTTGCTTGAGCTAAAAACTGATTACCTGTTACGGAAAATAATATATTAACCAAATATTCGTACATTATCTGTCAACTTCTCCTAAAACTATATCTACGCTTCCTAAAATTGCAATAATGTCGGCAACAAAATGTCCTTTGCACAATTCGCCGAGAACTTCGAGGGAAACAAAAGAAGGAGCGCGCACTTTAACCCGGAAAGGATTTAACCCTCCGTCGCTTATAATAAAGTAACCCAGCTCGCCTCTCGGATTTTCCACACGGCTGTAAATTGTTCCAACAGGTGGTTTTATTCGTTTAGGAATTGCTTCCTGAACATTACCTTCGGGAATTGAAGCAACTGCCTGCTCAATTATTTTAAGACTTTCTTCCATTTCACGAACCCGGACAAAATATCTGTCCCAGCAATCTCCAACGGTTCCCATTGTTCCTTTTCCTACAGGAATTTCGAATTCGAATCTATCGTAAATTGAATACGGGTCATCTCTACGCAAATCGTAAGCAATTCCGCTTGCACGAAGATTTGGACCGGTTACACCATAATTAATTGCTGTATCAACAGGAAGAATTCCTACATTTGCAGTTCTTTCTATAAAAATTTTATTGTACGAAAGAAGATTGTTCAATTCAGTAATCTGCGGTTTGAAATACCTAATAAAGTCGGAAGTAAGTCTTAAAAAATCAGGATGAAGATCGTGGGAAACGCCGCCAATCCAAATATAATTATAAAGAAGTCGAGCGCCGCAAGTCATTTCAAAAAGAGATAGAATTTTTTCGCGGTCGCGGAAAGTATATAAAAACGGAGTGAACGCACCAATGTCAACGCCGTAAGTCCCCAAAGCAACAAGATGTGATGCAATTCTTTGCAATTCGCCCATTATTACACGAATATATTCCACTCTTTCAGGTACTTTAATTCCCAATAATCTTTCCATTGCTACCGCATAACCGAAGTTATTGTACATTGAAGCAAGGTAATCCATTCTATCTGTATAAGGAACAATTTGCGGATAAGTAAGCACTTCGCAGTGTTTTTCAAAACATCTATGCAGATAACCTAAATGGGGACGAACATTTTTTACGATTTCGCCTTCAAGTTCAACCTCAAGTCTTAACACTCCGTGAGTTGACGGATGTTGAGGTCCCATATTAAGGATCATTTCTTCAGTCTTTAGCATAATAGTATTTAGTTTTTAGTACATAGTAATTAGTACTTTAATACTCCAGTTAAATTATTTGGTTTTCATTTGTGTGTTTTTTATCAAAGAAAAAATCATTTTCTGAATTTCTTGTATAGTATCATTCATTATAGTAAAATCTTGTTCATTAATAAAACCTAAATCTTGAGAAATAATTATTTGTGTTTCAATTTCATAACAAGATGAATTAGCTATTTCTAAAAACCTTATAAATTCTTTATCAGAATTTTTACCACAACCTTCTGCAATATTTGATGGAATTGATATGGAAGCTCTTCTTATTTGAGAAATCAGTCCATATTTTTCTTCATCTGGAAAATTTGCAGTTACCTCATATATTTGTTTAACAAGTAATCTTGACTTTTGCCAAACAATTAACTATTTAAATTTATTCATAATCTTTTAACTAAGTACTAAATACTAAGTACTCATTACTAAATTACTTAATAAGGTACTTTCATTCCCAAATAGAATTCAGGAACTTGGTAATCCTTACGGAGAGGAAATCCATCCCAGTCATCGGGTAAAAGTATTCTTCTCAAATCAGGATGATCAAGGAATTTAATTCCAAATAGATCATAAGCTTCACGTTCGTGCCAGTCGGCGCATTTCCAAATACTTTCAACAGAATATGTTTCAGGGTTATCGCGCGGAACGGATATTTTTATGGTTATTTTATGACGGAGTTTTATAGAATCCAAATGATAATAAATACTTAAAGTTCCGCCATTTATTGTTTCAATTCCATTTCCATCTTTAACTTTTTCACCGTTTGCATCATCAACGCCGCTAAGGCACATAAGGGTATCGAAACTTAAAGATTCTTCCGAACAAAGGTAATTGCTTATTTCTTTAATCTTTAATGGATTAACAACGATCATTGCATCTAAAGGCTGAGCGGGTTTTAATTCCAGAACATCTTCAGCAAATTTACTTTTTAATAATTCAAATATTTCTTCAGGATTTTTCATGCAGTTTTCTTAACCAAAGATTCGTTTCTTATTTTATCCTGTAATTTTAATAAACCTTCAAGTAGTGCTTCCGGACGGGGAGGACAACCCGGGACATAAACATCAACAGGAATTACTCGGTCAATTCCTTTAAGAACGTGATAACCGTGTTCCCAATAAGGACCGCCGCAATTTGAACAACTTCCCATAGAAATAATATATTTCGGGTCGGGCATTTGTTCGTATATTCTTTTAATTCTTGTAGCCATTTTAAGCGTAACTGTTCCGGAAATTATAATTATATCAGCCTGACGAGGCGAAGGACGAGGAATAACGCCGAAACGGTCGAAATCGTAATGCGATGCAGATGTTGCCATCATTTCAATTGCACAGCATGCAAGTCCGAAACTTAACTGCCAAAGCGAAGAAAGCCTTGCCCAGTTAAAAATGTCTTCTGCCGTAGCAATAACAATATTGCTTTCCGAAAATTCTTTATCTAATAATCCCATTATAAACAGTTTTTAAGTAGTAAATAAAATTTAATTATTTTCTTTTTTAATTACCGGCGGAGAAATTTTGGGACGATCCCAATTAAGGTCTCCTTTTTTCCATTCGTAAGCCATACCGATACCTAAAAGTATCAGGAAAATTGCTCCGACTAAAAAGCCGAATATTCCATAACTTTTATAAACAAGTGCCCAAGGAAAAAGAAGAACAACTTCAACGTCGAAAATTAAAAAAATAAGTGCAATAACAAAAAATCTGATATTGAACTTAATCCAAGGAGTTCCTTCGGCATTTTCTCCGCATTCGTAAACTTTTAATTTCTCGGTAGTCGGTCTTTTAGGTCTTATCAACTTTGCAGCAAACACAGATATTACTACAAAAACTAATGATAAAACAATAAAGACAAATATTTTCCCAAACTCTGTAAGCATATACTCTTAAAATTTTGACAGAAACATAACAATAAGTAAATATTAAAGTCAAACTGCTTAATTAAGTTTTGATTTCTTAGTGTAAAAAGAACACTAAGATAGCATTGAAAAATATGATAAGATATCCATTTATATTTAATAAAAGCATATTAAAATTGCATACTAAAAAAAGAGGGAAAAGAATTTATGTTATTTAAAAAATTTTTAACATTTTATTTTATAGGAATGTGCTTTGCTCAGATTGATTCATCTTTTAGTATAAAAATTGAAACCTATAGTATAATAACTGATCCGGAGATAAAACCATACGAACCGAAACCGAAAATCATGATGGAAAATACCACTATAAAAGCCGTTTACAAATTAAATGAAGGTGGTTACGAAAGAATTGAACACTCTTTTGGTTTTTTTACAGTTAAAAACAAAAATATTGATGTACTGCCCCCAGAAAAGCAAGACAAAAAAACAAAATAAAAAAGGTAGAATGATTAAGCGACATATTTTAAGTTATTTAAGTTTTCAAAATCAACAGGGCTTAAATATTCCAAAGCAGAATGGGGAATATTTTTGAACTTTGACATATAGACATGATAAACGATATTGACGGAGTAGAATTTGAAGAGGTTTGGCAAAACATTATTCAGTAAAATATAAAGTTAGATGAAAATGAAACTATCATTAATTAAACACAAAAAAATACTTAACTGAAAACAAGAACCAGTTTGTCTTATTATAGAAAAAAAGGATTGAGAAAATATGATAAAAAAATATTTTTATTTCCCTTTTATTTTGACTAAATAATTTTTACCATTCTGCAATAAAATAATTTTATTAAAGAAAAAATCTTGCAGTTTTGCTTTAAATCACATATCTTAAACCCTAATAAAATGATATAATACTTATAACTCTTGATTAAAGTAACTTATGAAGTAAACAGTATATCTGTATAACTAAAACAGAATATAATAAATCTAATACAATTGTAAATGTAGATATTTAAAAGATCATTATTAAAAGATTGATTATAACTAACAATTACAAACAAATAATAAGAAACATATGAAAACATTTAAGTCGTTAACTTTATTTTTAGCATATACTGTCTTTTCTTTTTCACAAGTCAATTACTATTTTTCAACGATTACTGGCAACGATTCGAATAATGGACTTTCACCAAAAGCACCTTTTGCTACATTAAGCAAACTAAATCAGTTATGGAGTAAAATTAACCCTGGCGACAGCATTCTGCTTGAAAGAGGAAGCCATTTCGCCCCTTCTTCAGTTCCGGATAAAATGTTTGGTATAATAGATATTCCTAATGGGAAATCTGGGACATCTTACAAACCGATAACAATAGGCGCTTATGGTTCAGGAAACAGACCGATTATTGACGGATCGAAAATAACAGGTTATCATCAGGGATTAAAAGCAAGCAGCATAAGTTATTTTATAATTCAGGATTTGGAATTCTGGAGCGAAATCTACTTTAAGGCGAATGATAACAGAACAAACGGGATACATCATATTAAATTTTTAAGAAATAAATTAGTTGGTAAAAAAGATCCAAATAACATAACAAGAATGTATTTGTATAACCCTTATTACGATGACAGCGGAAATTTAATAAATACTTCCTTGGTGCCTCAGTTAAATAATGTATCGCCTTTAGATGATATTGAAATAGGCTGGTGCGAATTTTACGACACTCAGGGTGAGGATGCGGTCAATATTAAATGCGCCGGAAACCGTTTTTGGGTTCATCATAATATTTGGAAAAATGTTAATGAAGAAGCATTGGATATAGGTGGTGGAAAAGGGCATATAGTTGAATATAACTTTGTTTCCGGCACAACTGTTAACGGAATGAAATTTCATTCGCAATCCAATCCGCAAAGTAATCTTATTTTCAGAGGAAATGTTATAATTTCAGCCGGATCACAGGGAAACGCTTTAGCACTTCAGAATTTAACCAACAGCAAAATATATAATAATACAATTTACAGTTTATACGCTGCATTTTTTGGAAATCGGGACAGGATTCAACCGGATTCTTATTATGGAAATTTTGAAGGTAATGAAATATTCAATAATATCTTTTGCGGTGTTATACAAATTCAAGGAAGCTGGAAGGATGCGCATATTGGAAACCAAATTTTATATAATGATCCTTCCAATAATTTATTAAAAGACAACAAATTCTCTAATAATATTTATTGGACATATCCCGAAACAAACACTCTTATCCGATTTTGGGAAAACGGCCAATATCCCGATGAAACAGCAAAAGTTAATGACACAAGAACAATATCTAAATTTAATCTTAATAAGTTTGAAAGTGATTGGGCAAGTAATAGCAGCGGAAATGAAAATGCTGCCGATCCAATGTTTGTAAATCCTTATTGGTTCAGTGCATACGAATGTGGAGATTTTCAGGTAAAAGAAGGATCCCCTGCAATAAATTCCGGACTTTCGATATCAGAATGGACAGAAGATATTACAGGGAAAGCAGTCCCTTCAGGAAGCAAGCCAACAATCGGTGCTTATCAATATGGTTCAGGAGGTGTTGTAATTACAAAACCAAAATTGCTATCAGTGTCACCAAAAGATCTTACAAATGTAATTCTCGTTTTTTCGAAAAATCTTAATGAATCTTCGGCTGAAAACATAAACTGTTATTCAATATCAGGTGACGTTGAAGTAAAAGAAGCTCAGCTTTCTGTTGATAAGAAAACTGTTGTTTTATATACTTCAAAACATAATCCTGAAATATCATATACAATTTCAGTCAGCAATCTTATTGATGTTGAGAATCAGATAATTGATGCTAACTATTCAACAGCTTTTTATACATTTTCTTTTGGAAAATTAAATGTAATTGATGTTGAAGAATCCGAAGCTGATTTTATTGATCCAGCAACAAATAAGTTAAATACAATAGACGGCAATTTAAGTACGAGATGGGCAGCAAGGGTAATGCCTCAATATCTAATATATGATCTCGGTTCAATAAAGAAGGTTTGTAAAACAAGATTTTCGTTTTACAATTGGAATAATAACAGGATTTACAATTATTCTGTTTCTCTTTCAACAGACAAAACTCAATGGACTGAAGTTTTATCAAATGTTAACTCCAAGGAAGAGGAATGGAGTACAGAATATTTTAATGCTGCTGAAGCAAGATATATAAAATTGCTTTTTAATTATGCAACTGACCCTGATCCAAATTTTCCTCAATGGGCCAACATATGGGAGGCTGAAATTTACAGCGATGAAGTTATAACAGATACAAACAATTATTACAACAAAGATTATATATATCAACTTGAGCAAAATTATCCAAATCCGTTTAATCCGACTACAAATATAAAGTTCAGCCTTGCAGCAACTTGTCTCACAGAATTATCGGTGTATAATTTACTTGGTCAAAAAGTTAAGACTTTAGTAAATGAAACATTAGAAAAGGGGATTCACAACTTTGAATTTGATGCAAGCGGATTATCTTCCGGAGTTTATTTTTATAAACTTGAAATACCAGGAAACACTATAACAAAAAAAATGATGCTTATCAGGTAGAAATTTTTGTTCTTATATAATATTTAACTGTCCCAAATAAAGGGACAGTTTTGTTTTAAATCACAATATTTATAAATAATAAAGATGTAAGGTCTTGTTATTTAGGATTTTAGATTAAAATTTATTATTTTATCTGATTATAATTGAGGGTTTTTACTAATTAGTATGGTTTACCCAAACTATTACATTTTTTAGAAAACATTTAATAATTCCATTAAAAAATAAGCTATGCAAAATCAAGATATTTTAAAATCAATTGAAACACAGAATAAATTATTCAGATTAATCGAACTTTTAATCAGACAGAAATGGACGATTATAATCACATTTCTTGTAATATTTACAATAGTTGCTGTGTACACAATCCGTCAGCCTAAAATGTACAGCGCTACTGCGTCAGTAATTGTTAAGGAGAGTAACTTAAATTCAAATCTTGGACTTGGACAATACTCTGGTCAGGGAACAAGGAATATTCAAAATGAACTGGAAATATTAAGTTCCCGCAATCTTATGGCAAAAGTAGCTGATAATCTTATAAATCAGTTTTATGTTGAGACAAATGAAGGTAAAGATACTATTGCCGTAGTGAGGGATGCAGTAAAAAATGTTAAAGATATTGAAAAAGAAAGAGAAAAAGCAGTTGAGGTTATTGTTGGATTACTAGAACAAGTAACAACCTTTGAAATAGGTAAAGAAAATGCTGTAATAAAAATATCTGTTATTTCGCGTTATCCGGAACAATCGGCATTAATTGCTAATACTTTTGCAGAGATTTATCTGGAAAAAGACCAATATAACAGCCGTTCGAATGCAACTGAAGTAAGAAAATTTTTAGAAGATCAAAAAAAAGTATTTAAGGATGAACTGGAAAAAAGCGAGACTATGTATCAAGCTTATCTCGAAACAGAAGGATCCAGTGCTCTTACTGCAGAATCCGGTACATTAATAAGAAAAATTGCTGATCTTGAAAGTGAACTTGAAAAAGATGATATTGAATATCAAAGCGTAATGCTTATGATAGAGAATTATTCACGGGAATTAAATAGACTTATTCCTCAGATGGGTGAAAGCATGGTTGAAGTAGATGATTTGTATATTCAGGAACTTCAAAAAGAAATTGCTAAACGTGAATCTGACAGAGATGTTAAGCGTATTGTTAGTGTTGAAAATGCAGCCCGCCCGGAATATCAGCGAGAAATAAAAAGAATAAATGCTGAAATTGATTCGCTTAAGGGAATTCTTTCTGTTCGCACAGAAAAGTATATTCAAGCATCTTTAAAAAATTACACTGTTACTACAGATGGGAAAAAACTCGGATCAGGAAGTATAATATCAGATCTGACCGGTAAAATTCAGGAATTAAAATTAAAGTTAAAATCTATTGAAAACAGAAGAGAACTGATATATACAACCTTAAATAAATATGATAATCAATTCAGACGAATTCCAGGACAAAGTATTAATATTGCAAGGCTTACCCGCGATAAAGAATTCAATGAAAAACTATTCTTAAAAATCAGCGAACAATATCAGGAAGCTCTTGTAGCTGAACAATCTACTTTTGGAAATATCGATTTGCTTGACAGAGCATCTATTCCTGAAAGTCCGATAAGTCCTAGAGTTGTTGTTAATCTGGTTTTTGGTTTTATCCTAGGAATTGTATTTGGTTTATCGGCTGCTGTTATTCTTAATTTTATGTTTAATTATGTTAGAACCCCTCAGGATATTGAAGCTCTTGGTTTTAGACTGATTTCAACGATACCAAAATTGAAGGGTGGCAACGATACTGCAAAAAAACTTTTAAGTATCGGTCCGGATAAAAATCTGCTTTTGCCTAAAGGTGAAAGTTCTATTGCAGCTGAATCCTATCAAAGATTGCAGATTTATTTAACTTATGCCTTGTTAGACAGACACATAAAATCCATTGTTGTATCAAGCGCCGGACCTGGTGAAGGAAAGAGTGCTACTGCATCGAATCTTGCAATAACTTTAGCAAATTCTGGAAAAAACGTCTTACTTGTTGACTGCGATTTGCGGAAGCCTGCGATTCATAAATATTTTAATTTAGATCCGGCACCTTCTTTACCACATTTCCTTTTTAATAAAGCACAATTGAAAGAGGTTTTGCGAGAGTCACATGTTAAAGGATTAAAAGTTATTACAAGCGTTGAGTTTGCACAAAACCCTGCTTTGGTATTAACCTCCCAAAAAATGATGAGGTTTATGGACAAAATGCAAGAAGAATTTGATTTCGTTATTTACGATACTCCGCCTGTTAACGCTGTATCGGATGCAATTCATCTTGCTAAAAAAGCTGAGGAAGTTATTTTGGTTGCAAGGGCTGATAAAACAAATGTAGACGAACTTAACAGGGCGAGCCAATTATTTACTCAGTTTAATATCAAAATAGGAGGGGTTGTTCTAAACGATTTTGAAGATACAAAACTGAATTCTTATTACGGCAGATACTACGGATATTATTCAACAGATTCAGAGGATGAGAAAAAGAAAGATAAAAGAAGCAAAATAATTTTAAAATCGGATGACTTTGTTACTTCAAAAGAATTTCAAAATCTGTATGAAGACTCAAAAGAAATTGAGGAAGCTGAGTTTACTGAAACAAAAGAAGATAAAAATAACAAGAACATCAGCGAAAAAGCTTAGTATAAAGGAAGATTACTAATATGATAGTAAAAAAAATGACATTAATGATTTTCATTGTTTTAATTGGAATTACTATTTCGATTAATGCCCAATCACCTGCCGCATCATATAAAGTTGTTAATCTAACCGGTGAAGTAACAAAAAAAATTAATATTTGGGGACATGTAATTCATCCCGGCAGATATGAGGTTCCAATTTCTACAAATCTTGTTGACTTAGTTACATATACAGGCGGACCACGTGAATATGCTTTGATGGATGATATAAAAATATACAGAGTAGACGAATATGGAAAAAAGTCTATTTTAACGGTTGATTTAGAAGACCCTTCAGAAACATCTGAGGCTGAACTTGTATTATATGACGGAGATACTATATATATAGATTACAGTTCAATTTTAAGCTGGCGCGATATTTTTAGTATTATATCAGGTCCATTGGCAGTATTGGCAAGCCTTGCTTTAATTATAGACAGAATTACGGCACGAAATTAATATATGTTTTCGTTATTATCGTTTTTAAAGCAAAAACAATACAGAATTGTAATTCTTATAAATGTTGTTTTTGCTTTAATTTTATTAGCTTATCTTAACTTTTCTGGTAATATAGCCCACCGTAATACAGTGTATATTTTTATTGCTCCTGTCTTTTTGGTAATTCTCTTTATTAGTAAGAATGTATTAATAAAAATTACGCTTCCAATATTCTTTCTTATTTTTATAGAGAATATATTTATCAGTGCAATTCCAGTTGCAAAAATGTTTCGAGTTGGTGGAGCAATGATATTTGCATTAACAGCAATAATTTCTATAATATATCACCAAAAATCCGATAAACTTCCACGATTTATGGCAGTACAGTGGGTCTTATATTTTACTGCAGTACTTATGTCGTTTGTTCTCGGAGCATCTGTATCTGAAAATCTGCTTAATGAAAATGTTGAAGCTTTGTTTTTATACTATGTAGAATTTCTGTTATACTTTTATTTGGGTTATTTAGCATTTAATGATATAGAAATGATGAAAAAATTTCTTTTTATAATTGTTCTTATGGGACTTTTATCAGCGGCAGGACATATATTTTCGATGTTGACAGGAATAAATCTGGAATCTGCTAGAGGTGCTGAAGCAGTTGCAAGCACAAGGGATTTGTCGCAGGGGCGATGGCGTTATGGTGGTTTTTTTGGAAATGTGAATACAATGTCAGCTTTTTATGTTATGCTTGTGCCAGCAAGCTTTTATATAGCTGTTACCGACAGATCATATTTAAAAAAAGTGATAAGCCTTATAACAATTATTGCAATGATAATATCGGTTCTTTTAGGTGCCAGCCGAGGCGGACTACTTTTTATTCTTGTTAATCTTTTAGTATCATTATTATTTATCAGAATAAAGATTAAAAATATTGTTTTTAGTGTAATTGCCATATCCATTTTGATATATGTTCTGAATATGCTTTTAGATCAGTTTTTTTTGGATTACTTAACGCGTGCTATTAATGAGATGGTTAGAAAAGGTACAGATTCGCCGCGCGAACAAATTTGGTATTATACTTGGCTTATTATTCTTGAGCATCCTTTTGGTTTGGGACTTTCAACAACAAATTATTATACAGTATTACAACAATATGGTAATCTTTTTTGGGCTAATCCTCACAATATGTATCTGGAACAGATTACTCAAGCTGGATTTGCAGGATTATTTCTCTTTTTAAGTATAGTTATAAGAATTCTGTACAGAAATATTAAATCATTTAAGAATACCGAAAATCAAGCCGTTAAACAAATACTTCCCATTACTGCAGTAATGATTATAGGATTTCTATTAATGGGTTTTACAGAACCTATTTTTCGTAACCAATATAAACTTAATCACCTATTTGCAATAATATTAGGAATTTCATTATCAGTTACATTCAGGAATACAAATATGGGTTTAAAGAAAAAAGAAGAACAAAAAATTAATTAAATCAGATATGCGAATAATTATAATAGGTCCGTACCCTCCTCCATATGGCGGAATATCTATCCATTGCCAGAGATTATATAATTATCTTAAGAATTATGGTTATGATATAAAGTTTTATGATGATTATCTTCTGCCTAAAATGTCATTTTTGGTTTTGTTAATTAATTATGTCAGAAATAAAAAAAATGATACATCCCCAAATATATTTAAACAAACCGAAGCAATTGATTATGAAAGTTTAAATGGATTTCTAAAACTGTTTTGCAGACTAATCCTATTTGAAAGAAAATCTGGAACAATTATTCATTTTCATAAAAAAAATTGGAAATATCGTGCATTAATCTGTTTAGCGTCAAAAATTAATAGAAATCTGAATATTATCTTTACATTGCACAGCTTAAGAGAAGAAATAGAAAAAGTACCGTATTTAACGAATCTATATATAAAATATATTTTTAAAAGCAACAGTAGATATATTGCTGTAAGTGAAGAAATTAAAAGGAAAATAATTAAATGGGGTGCAACAGAAAAAAAAATAGCTGTAATCCCTGCATTTTTACCTCCATTTATAGACCAAGAAGATATAAAAAAAATACACGGAAAAATATGGGAATTCTTAGAAAAAAAGAGTCCTATTATATCAGCAAATGCATCAAAAATTCAATTTTTTAATAATCAGGATTTATACGGACTCGATATTTCTATTGAGTTGTGTTCAGAATTAGTAAAAAAAATACCAGATTTAGGATTTATTTTTTGTTTATCGGATAAAGGAGATGAAGAATACTTTAATAAATTGCAACAGAGAATTGATGATTTGAAAATTAGAGAGAATTTTTTATTTATTACAAATTCTCTTCCGTTTTATCCAATACTAATGAAGAGCGACGTATTTATAAGACCTACCAATACGGATGGAGATGCGTTGTCAATAAGAGAAGCCTTATATTTTAAAATACAAGTTATTTCAAGCGATGTTGTAGAAAGACCAGAAGGTGTAATATTGTTTAGAAACAGAGATTTGAGTGATCTTGTTTTGAAAACTATGGATATTTTAGATAAACAAGAAGAAAATAAAAGAATGTATCAAAAAGAAAATTATGAAAATAATGTTGATAAAATTATTAAGGAATATGATAAACTTGTTTCAAATAATAGAAATTAAATGTTTAGCGAATTAAAAAAACTTACCAAACAATCTGTAATTTATGGAATAGGACAGGTAGCAAGTCCGCTGCTTGGTTTTATTCTTTTGCCAATGTACACAAGGTTTCTTGATGTAGATGAGTATGGAGTTTATCAGCTTACAGCAGTTGCAGGACTTTTTTTGACAGCAATTATTGGATTAGGAGTTAATTCTGGTTTAGTAAGGATTTATTTTATATACGATACAAAGGAAGAGCAGGACAGAGTTGCCTCCACTTGCATAATATTTTCGGCAGTTACAACATGTATTGCCGCATTTGCAGTATGGTTTATATCACCTTATGTTGCCGGCTATCTATTTGAAGTACCGAATGCAAATACCTTGCTTAGATTGCTGATTGCTACTCTGATGTTCCAGATTGTCGGTAATAATTTATTAGGAATTTTAAGGGCTGAAGAAAAAGCAACTGTTTATACAACTTTTACTTTTTTTACAGTAGGATTTTCTTTATTGCTAAACATACTATTTGTAGCTGTATTAAACAGAAAAGTACAAGGTTTGTTAGAAGCCCAGCTTATATCAAACATTGTTAATATTTTTGTTCTTTATCCTTTGGCAATGAAAGGAAAAAAATTTTATTATTCAGGAAAAGTAATAAAAGAAGTGTTAGCCTTTGGCGCTCCCTTAATACCTGCATTGATTGCAGACCTTGTGCTAAATATGGCTGACAGGTATTTTCTTAACTATTATGTTTCGGCTGCCGAAGTGGGGCTTTATTCTTTGGGTTACCGACTTGCAAGTATGGTTTCAGAAGTTATTGCCA
>JAAYAN010000290.1 GCA_012719345.1 Ignavibacteria bacterium
GACAAAAAATAAAACGTTTCATGCTACAGCAGTTGTTGGTTCAAGCCTGAAAGTTAAGGAAAATCCCGTGGATTATCTCCTTATTTTATCTGGGAGAAAGGGATCAGGATTAAGTGGCTCCCCCGATGATTCTTCATTTATTTCCATAATTTTGTCTGGAAGGGTGAATAGTAAAAACCAGTCGAAATGAGAATATCCCGTGTTGTTTTATGGTGCATCTTTTTTTCTCTGTTGTCTGAAGGGGTGGTAAGGGCACAGTTATCCGGGCCAAGGCCGGCAGATGGTTTTGTACCCGGGCAGGAGATTTTGAACCAGCCCTTCAGCGAGGCTGACCGGAAGATGTTTCTTGAGCCGCCTTCGTTGTATAACCCCGAAACCTGGTTCCATTTTATCGGGGGCAATGTTTCCGGGCCGGGCATTACCGCCGATTTAGAAGCCATAAAAGAAGCGGGGATACGTGGCATTCAGCTTTTTCATGGTCAGTTTGGGGGTGAATGGCCAGGGGTCGCTCCCCAGATCAAATGCCTCAGTGAACCCTGGGATGGTATGATCCACCATGTGGCGTCGGAATGTCGCAGGCTGGGTTTGCGGTTTACCATGCAGAACTGTCCGGGTTGGGCTATGGCGGGGGGACCCTGGATTCTCCCCGAAAATGCCATGCGTCATCTGGTATGGAGCCGCACGGATGTGAACGGAGGAGTTTTGCAGAAAATTACCCTTCCCCAACCTCAGCCGTCAGATGAGCCGTGGAGGGATTACCGGGAGGTGGCCGTTATTGCATTTCCGACACCTGCCGATGACACCGGCAAACCCCTCGTTCCCCGGTCGGTGACCAGTAACCTCAACCATCTTCCGTGGGCTGAAATTCTTGGGAACAATGGAGGGGTGAAAATTGATCTGAAGGGAGGAGAAGGTCCGGTATGGGTAGAAGTAAGCTTCGACAGTGAAACCACCCTCCGCACGGTCGAATTTCCTCCTGTCAGGTCGTTCAACCACAGTTGGTGTTATGAACCGGATGTCACAGTGACCATTCAGGCCCTTCTCCCCGGTTCAGAGCCCGAAGTAGCCCATATCAGGATGCCCCAAAGCAACTGGCAGGATAACAAACCTATCTCGGTGGCCTGTGCCGAAGTCCCGGCTCAGAAATACCGCGTCACCCTTGAAAACCGGCACGACATGGTTTTAGCCTATATTAGGCTCTTTTCGGGAGCCCGCTTAGACAACTGGGAATCCCAGGCCGGATGGGTGCTGCGAAGCCTGCTCCGGAGGCCTTATCCCGAACAGTCGCCCCAAGCATGGATCAATCCGGCTGATGTGAGGATATTGAGCAAAGAAACGGATGGAAAGGGCAACCTGGAATGGAAAGTGCCTGAAGGGAAATGGACAGTGTTGCGTGTGGGGCATGTGAATACGGGGAAGAAGAATGGACCGGCACCTCCCGAGGCCACAGGATGGGAATGCAATAAACTTTCTCCGGAGGGAGCCGAAGCCCATTTTGCTGGATATATCGGAAGGTTAACGGCGGATGGGGGAGCGGCAGAAAACAATCTCCTGCAGGGAATGCTCCTCGACAGTTGGGAGTGTGAAACCCAAACCTGGACCGAAGGGATGAATCTTCGGTTTCAGGAATTGCGGGGA
>JAAYAN010000281.1 GCA_012719345.1 Ignavibacteria bacterium
AATGATGAGCGGACGCTACACGAATAACATGTATTCTGTTACTGGTTACGGAGTGAAGAAACTGGTTCATCCCAACACCGTATTGGGAAATACAACTTTTTCAGCGTATGAATATGCTTTTCCGATTATTCGTTTAGCTGATTTGTATTTGCTTTACGCGGAAGTATTAAACGAAATAAAAAGCAAACCTGATAATGAAGTATATGTATATATTGACAAAGTCCGGGAACGCGCTTCGTTAAAAGGTGTGGTAGAAAGTTGGGCCACCTATTCTTCGAATCCCTCCAAACCGACCACACAAGAAGGGATGCGTGAGATTATTCACCAGGAACGTATGATTGAACTTGCTTTTGAAGGACAAACCTATTGGGATTTACTGCGTTGGAAAAAGGCACAGTCGGAATTTTCAATTCCGGTTCAGGGATGGAATGTGATGGGCAAGGAAGTGGCCGACTATTATCAAATAGTCACAATTTTTACCCCTGCACCATTTAAAATTAAGGATTATTTTTATCCCATACGGAACTATGAGCTAAGTGTCAATAAAAATTTAGTGCAAAATTACGGATGGTAAAAAATGTAGAATAATAAATTGCATGAATATGAAAAATATGTTTGTTATAATATGGGGATGTATATTGGGTTTGTTCCTTTTTGGGTGCGGAGAGGTTATCGACTGGCAGCCTAAAACAGATTCTGTTGCACCGGGAATCATTTCCAATGTTCAGGTGGAAAATTTACCTGGCGCCGCAAAGATTACCTATAATCTGCCCGATGATGATGACCTCGTTGCCATTGAGGCAGTCTATACCATTAACGGGAAAAAGCACAGGACATCGGCTTCCGCTTATACCAACACGTTGACTGTACAAGGATTCGGATCGACTGACGCACAGACGATCCAAATCTATTCTGTAGACCGAAGCAATAATTATTCGTCGGCGGTAGATGTAGTTATCATGCCGTTAACTCCTCCGGTTCGATCGATTTTCCATTCTGTCAAGATGAGTGCCACTTTCGGAGGCGTATTCTTTCAGTGGGAGAATCCTACTGAGGCAGATGTCTCCATTTGGCTTCTGACCGCAGATTCTACAGGAAATGTAAAAGAAGTGGAAACTTTGTATACCAACACTGCTTGGGGGCAATACAAATTAAGAGGATTCGATGCGGTGAAAAAGGTATTCGGTGTCTATGTCCGGGATCGCTGGGACAATCTTTCCGATACTTTGTATTCCGCACTAACTCCCTACTATGAGGAAAAACTAGATTCAAGACTCTTTAAAAGAGCGGTTCTTCCCCGGGATGAGGATGATGCAGGACAATTCTCCCGTATGTTTGATGGGAATATAGCGGTTGGCATGTATACCTCCGTGGCCGTTAACCTCTCACCCGTGTTTTTTACAATCGACCTGGGTCAACCCGTTATTCTAAGCCGGTATAAGCTATGGCATCGTCAGTCAAATCCTTACAACAATTGCAGCCCGAAATTGTGGAAGGTCTATGGAACAATGAATCCTGACTTTAGCAATTCCAGTACGGATTACTGGGTAAAAGAGTACCAGAAAGATTGGGTTTTGCTTAGTGATGTAAACAATATTTCCCTGTATAA
>JAAYAN010000082.1 GCA_012719345.1 Ignavibacteria bacterium
GTGACCTCCTTGCCTCCTTGATTATGGCCCATTGCCAGGTTGACCGAAATCAGAAAAACCGAAATTCGAAACATGAAAAGAACAATAAATTTATGTTAGGGGGGGGTGGAAAGCTGTGAATAGTCCCGGTTAAAAGTTTTGTATTTGAATATCTCAAATTTCGAAGGCAACACAGCTCGCATTCTGACGTACAAAACCGTAAGCCGTAGCAGTTGCTAATAAAGGGCGCATGCCTTACCAGATTATCATAAATTCTAAATTCTTATTAAATTCTGACGTAATGCAGTCATAAAAAACTCCTGTGAAAAAGTTATAAAAATTATCACAGAAGTAAAAATGATTATCTGCACGTTGCAATTAAATTATGTATAAATGAATTTACATAGCAGAAGATTGGCTATGTGAAGCCAGCGCGAAGCGCTTTTGTTCAACGGTTCCGCGTGTATATGACGTTTTCACCGTAGCGTATTCGCGTAGGTGAAAATGTGGCGAAGCCCAAGCGACCGAAGGGAGCGAAGCGCATTACGCCGTGTTATATGAAGCGGCGTGCCACACAGCATGGCGGGTGAGTACAAGGATGTACGAACCCGTATGCAACAGAATAAGATATTACATTTCAGCCTTATAATCTTTTCCATTTATTCTAACAGAATAAATTTCTTTTGTATGTTTAATTTTTTCTTTTTTGCCATAGTCAAATAATTTATGACAATTTGGACAAAGAATTAAAATATTATCTAAAGAGTCTTTGCCTCCATCAGATTTCGCTTTTATATGGCAAGCTTCAATATAATATTCTCCGTTTTCCTTTAAAATTGTAGTTGAACAGAATTGACATGTGTATTTTCGATACTTTTTTATTAACGCCATTAAATAATTATGACGTTTATATGTCTTAAGATTTATCTCTATTGTTTCCTTTTTGCTTTTTTGGTTGTCAGTTATTAGCTTTTTAAGCTTTGTTTGATCTTGTAATTCCTTGTCCTCAACAATTTCTTCGATGATCTCGTCTTGTTCAAAATTATCATCGATAAATTCTTTATAAATATTATCCCTTAATAATTGTTTACCTTTGTCAGTTCCAATTAAAAAATGATTAAGAGCATCCGCTTTATATAGATCATCAATAAAAGAATAGGTTTTTGTAAATTTTATTTGTATTTCATTAACTTCTTTATAATTCTTTAGATTTTTTGTTAAAGATATATTATAGCCAATTTCTCTTAAGGCCTTTAAGGTTTTATTATTTAATACCGAATAAATATCTTTATTTATCCGGTTTAGGTATATGGTAGCAATTCCAATTCCAAAATAATTAAATTCATTGATTCTGTTAAACCAATTATCAAAATTAAAATTGTTGCTAAATGGTTCAAGAATGAAATTTTTAAATGATTCTAAATTGCTCTCTAAATATTCTCTGAATAGATTTTTTGTTCTATAACCACCCGACTGTATTTTGCCACCTTCTGATACAAATTCATAAAAGAAATCAACAAATTCATTGTTTGTTAATGATTCAATATATTCTTTGGTGATTTTGCCATCATATGCATTAATATTATTTCTATGCTCATCATTCTCGTACCATTTTTCAAATTCAATTATTGCTTTTGATAGAAATGCATTTATATCCATAATTATTCCATTTATTTTTACAATAATCCGCGCACGGATGCGCGGTTCTTAAGTAAAGTTGGCACGTCGTTTCATATAACGGGTCCGCCCATAGCCGCCGTGCAGCAGTAAAGCGATGTCCTCAGCGGTTTACTGCTGCATGGTTGCTTGGGCATTTTGTACGCTGGCTTGCGCCAACTCTTAATCCTAATCTTCATAATTCTTAAGCAGGACACGCTCTTAAGATTTCCAAATGAATTCAACCTAACAATAATTTAAAGTTTCTATGAAATTGTGAGACATTAATTGTCGTATTATTGTCGATAGTACTAAAATTGTGAACTTTTCGTAAAACCCAATCATTGGAGCCGCATAATCTTGATATGTAAACTTTGACTTTGTCTTTACTACGAATTGCAGAATGTAATAAATTAGAAAAAGCACGGGCTGGAAATATAAATATATCACCTTTATAACTTTTTTCATCTGAAAGGACGTAAGCTATAAAAAAATTTGGATCATCAACGAATTCATCAAATTCACTTTCCTTGAAAAAACGCCATGATGTTACATCAAAAAGAGCTTTTTCCCACTTACTGGTGCACTCGTATAATTTACCATATTTCACCTGGATTTCTTTATAGACAGATTTTTTTGAATCCCGGCGCCTAACAATTAGATCTACTTTATCGATATCAAGAAAGCGACTATAAGGGTTCCATCCATTTTCAAAAAACTCAAGTTTAGCATATGTTTCGCCAAGGATTTCATAATGCCCAGCTTTGCGTCTTTTTTCGACATTTAAAACATTTAAATTATTCATTGTGCACTTCCATGGTGGTGAAATATTTGGTATCTTAATATTCTTTTTTAAAGTACTCTTTTCCAGCTTGCCACAAGTATTTATCAATCTACTTAAGATTAAATTCTGTCAGGCAATAATACTTCTGGAAAACCTTGAGAATTTCGACATAATTTTCATAAATTTTTAAGTCTATTTTAGAAAAAACCATAAAATGATCTGCATTTTTAAAATAAAGTAGCATTTTTTCAACATAGCTGTCGTAAATAGGGAAGATTTTAGGATAATGGTGACTACAATATTTTGTGGCAAATGAATAAAAGTTCTTTTGAATTCCTTTTATATTAACTTTTGCTATATCATTAACCAGTCGCAAATCATTATTGCTCATTCTGTTATCTATGTCTATACTTACAATATGAATGGCAACGGAAAATGGTGAAAAAATATTTGTACTGTAAAAATCGTTCAAAGCACAAACTTTGATTAAAACATCATCGATGTCATTATTACATGGGTATGTCTTCTGGAATAACTTCATTAAGCTCTTTTCCTGCATTACGTAATTATCTAAAGAATCCCATTTTTCCAAATATTTATTAACAACCTGCGGATTTGGGGCTATGATAAATTTGTTCATTCATATCCTTTTCTATTATTCCGGTTCCGCCAGCCATGACGGCTGGCTCCCCATGTTCTTATCTCTTTTTCCGTTGGCGCAGGCTGGCGTAAAACGGTCCGCGGATATACGACGTTCGGCGAAGCCGAATGTGCCGAAGGCCAAGCCCGAAGGGCGCAGCGTATATCCGCTGTTATAGGCTGTACCGCACCCTTCCGGCTACTCGTTTCTTAAAATCTTCACGCCCCACCACCGGAGCCATGGATGGCGGAGGTGGTTATTTTGATTGTTTTCTAAGTGATTCAATAGCAGTTGAGATCACATCTTCGGTGTTCGGTTTTTGCCATTCATCCCAAAAATCAACAGTAGCGCTATCTGGCTTTTGTACTGGTTCTGAAATTTTAATTCTACTCGGTAAAAGAGAAGCATCACCTACAACAAGTGCTTCTCCAATATCTAAGATTGGTAAAAGTTCAGAGAAATTACCTAAACTATCAGGGAGCAATCTTTTAATAACTGTTTGATCTTCAGCGTTTGTCAATCTCATAGCAATAAAATTGTTACTTTGACTAAGAATTGTTCTATTAACTTCTGCTGGTCGTTGACTTATCACAACCAATCCAACACCATATTTTCTTCCTTCTTTAGCTATACGTTCAAAATTTTCTAATCCCGTTGCTTCAATAGAACTACCAGTATTTGCAGGTAGATATAAATGAGCTTCATCACAAAACAAGGAAATTGGATGTCTTTTTTCTTTTGGAATCCACTGTTGAATTGAAAAAACAATTCTACCGACTAAGCTAATCATGAGTGGTAAAACATCAGATGGAACTTCAGAAAAATCAATAATCTTTATTCCTTTTCCTTTTTGAAGACTATTAGAGTGCATAAGCTTTTTACAGATTGTTTCTGCATAATCATAGGCCAAGACATCATCAGTGGCATTAAATAGAAAGTTTAACCTTTTATCATTAGTTTTTGATTCTAATCTCTGAATGAAACGGGTTAGTTTTCCATGCAAAGAGCCCTGTTTTTCTCGTCCACTAGAACCACTAACCATTTCAATATCTTTATTTTTAAAATCCTCTAGAATATCTGATATTTTATAAGGGACTGGGCTATCAATTGTAAAATTTGCCAAAACCTCTTTTTTATCTAATTCTTCTAGCTGTTTCCTTTTAAATTCAATTACTGCATTAGAAAATGCCATAGCTTGATTCGGAGCATTATTATCACTTCGATCCAACATCATTGAAATCATTTCGTTATAAGTTAGTAACCAATATGGTAAAAATATTATGTCATTTGATGGTTTATCATTAGGTCCGGCAATTTTAATATGCTGAAAGCCTTTTTCTTTTAGTGGGGCATATTCTCCATGGACATCAAATACAATCACATTGCAGGATTTTAATGGAGCAATTTGCTCTAACAATTTTGCAACAGTCCATGATTTCCCAGATCCAGTGCTTCCGACAATAACAGCATGCCTTTGAAAGAACTTATTTCCATCAAGCCAGGCCTCAGCTTTTTCATCTAATGCATATGAACCAAGAGTTAATGGATTTTTTGCATCAATTGCCAATTGAGAAATTGCTTTCATAAAATCAGTTAGGCGTTCACCTTCAAGTGAATAGCATTCTGAATTTATTTCAGGAACTGATTCAAGTGTTCTTTTGAACACATTCGTTTTTGTACCGTATTTATCAAGATGCGTACCGATCAAAGTAGCTTTGATTATATTATCTACTTTTAAAATAGGTTCATTTTCTTCATTAATCATTTCAATTGATGAATTTCTCATGATTTTATTCACAAGGCCGATTAAATGTTTCCCAACTTTCGAACTTTGAATAACAACTAAATGATTAACTTGGATTTTACTCAACAAATCCTCATTATCAATTTTTATTATTACGTTTGCGGTATCTACACTTTCAACTGTGCCAATTTTTTCAGAACAACCTGCTTCAAAATCGAAAATCCCCATTTCTTCCTCCTATTCAAACCAGAGCTTATAAAATTCTCCTATCTGCCAATAATCATCATCATAATGATCGATTTCATCCTCAGAATAGTAGACTGAGGTACCTCCTCGACTTAGATCGTTGGAGATAATCATACAATTTTTGATGCCATCACAGCAAAACAATGATTTCATTTTGTCTGTTATGCATTTTGTTACAATTACGATAGGTTTGTTCCTAAGTTTGTTTTCGCTAATTATTATTGGTTGTATATGTTCATCATTAAATCCATAACCAATACACAAATATGCGCAAGCATCTCGTAATACATCATCAGCTTTTGACATTACAGTTCTAAAAGGATCTAAGTGTGTTTCTTTATATTTACTATTTCCAGGCGTAACAATGACGGGATTATAAATATCGCTCAATGCTGTATCATCAAAATTTGAAATAGAAATTATGCTGCTATCATGTTTATTTTTAAACCAATCTACAGAACCATGCACTTTATACAGATTTGTCATTCTTTGTATGCCAGAAGATGAAAAATGCTTAAACTGACCTATTTCACCATTCGTAAATCCTGTACAATACTTGCCATCTGCCATGCATATTGCATACTCAATTATACGATCATAATTAGTTGTAATAATATTCGTTGTACCAGTTCGTTGAATAAACTTTGAAATAATTTTTGTGATTTCAGGGGCACTGTTTTTCATTAGAAAGCGATTTCGAGCATCAATATCTTTCTGGTAAATTATTTTCCATACTACCCAAATTAGATCGTTATGTATTTGATCATCAAGAGTAACATTTCCAAGAGATTCTTCCAAATTCTCATTTTTATCAAGCTCGGCAATAAAGGACTTCCAAGATTCATTATTTTTATATATCGGATTCAATTCTGATTTTATTTTCTTGGATAAATCATCCATAGAAGGTAAGCCATAAGGAATGGTGCCTCCTGTACCTATTAAAATCGAAGGACTACCATCAAGCATTTTTTGAATTCTTGTTGTAATTTTCTCAAGTTTATCGTCTCGAGTTTTACTCATTTTTTAATCCTCTTAGCCCGGAACGGATGCCGGGCTTCTTGGGGCGCGAAGATTTTAAGATCACTTGCTCATTTATTGTAACATGTTTTTGAAAAGCATTGGTGCGGTATTGCCTATAAAACGTTTAGAATTGTATCTGCAACACCAAACAAAAACCAGCACGTTAACAAACACCCTCACGGGGTGTTGCTGATACAATTACGTTGAACGAAGGCGTGAAAAAACTCAAAACTCTATCTAAAATGACTGTATGGGTTTTGTATCCAGCCTTCAGTTTAACATTATATTATCTAATATAAATATGGTGTGAAACATTTGCGATGAATTTTGGATTTTTGAAGCGGTATTGCAGTTTTACATTCATTTTTTTTGCTCAAAGTACAGTTTTTTTGATTTTTTAACAATACAAACCCCGAATGCCTGAATTATTTCACCCGGACGCTTTAAATGTAATAGTAACTTTTCTATATTTACGCAGCTTTAATCAATACCGGACCAGCCCGCTTGGGAATATCTCCCCAAAAAACAAGCTTCCCTTTCTTGCATTCAGGACAATAACTTTCAATAAGAAAGTGTTCAGATATTAATAGAGATAGAGAGTTTTCTGGTTAACACTGA
>JAAYAN010000319.1 GCA_012719345.1 Ignavibacteria bacterium
ATTGTCATTTGTTTGCATTCTGGCGATTCTCGTATCTGTTCTTGCAATTTATGCCGTGCCTGCGTCAGCGCTTGATCTTGAAACGCCGATGGTCTTGTCGAGAAGCTCCGATAAAGCTGCCGTTGTTGTAAAGCAACAATTCACGGTGGATTATAAAATCCAGCCACAGACCGTAACGGCTGCCGAAGTGGTTCCACCGACCAAGGATTTCTATCTGGTCATCGACACATCCGGCAGTATGAAAAATGCTCTTGACAAAAGCACTCGCTTGCAGGTGGCAAAAGACGCAGCGAAGAATTTCATGGACACCCTGGATGGCAAAACCAATGTCAGGGCCGGGCTGATTGTTTACGATAACAACGCCACAAAGGCAATTGGACTAACCAGCAACATGGCTGCTGTAAAAAGCGCTATCGACGGCCTTTATGCGGAAGGCGGCACCAATCTTGGCGACGGTTTGCGCGTTGCATATTATGAGCTGCTGAACAACAGTACGGCTGCAGAAAAATACATCGTCCTGCTGACCGATGGCGAACCTACATATCACAGTTATACCTCTAATTCTGAATATAAAATGAATTCCGGTTATACTACAAAGCATCGAGGCGGCGGATCCAAGATTACCGAAGAGGACAAGCAGTATGCCTACAAGGTAGCAGAAGAGCTGGTTAAGAAAGATGGCATAAAGTCCTTCATGATAGCATTTACAAGTGGCTCGAACCAAAGCGTGCTCCAGGAAATCGCAAAAAAGGCCGGTGGCACTTATAAGCTGGCTACCGACGGCAAAGCTTTAAATGATGTTTACAAGAATATTTCTGACGAATTGATCAATGATTTTTCTCTTCAGAATGTTTCCTTTGAAGAAACCATCCCCGATGGCTTGTCCATTGCAGCAGCACAGGAAGGCTTCACCATTTCAGGGCAGAAGGTTTCCGGAAGCCTGCCTGCGATACAGTATCATTTGAACAAAACAACAATGAAATACTCTGCTTCACCGATTGAATTTTCTGTTACATACAACGCAGATGTGGTTGGCAATTACATCCTGGGCAGCGGTGATTCATCAAAAATGATGTACAAGGATACAAGTGGTAACATCCAAACATTGCCCTTCGAACCGCTCAGCATTCAGGTAAAGGATGCCAACGCTTCCATCGAGCTTTCCAGAAACCTCACCATGAGCCAGATCAAAGCCGGACAGCAAACCACGATTAACTTCAAAATCAATCCGCTGCCCATTAGTATGGGCAGCGCCGAGGTTATTGAGAAAGAAATCGTTCTGGTGTTTGACACCTCCACAAGCATGGAAAAAAGCCTTGATGGTGATGATGTCAAAAATGGTGAACAAACCAGGGAGCAAATCGCAAAGGCACAGGCTGTTGAATTCGTAAACAGCCTTGCCGGGAAACAAGGCATCAGTGTTGCGCTTGTTTCATTCAGCAACAAGGCAGAAGTGCGCAATGAACTTACCACCAACATGGATACGATTAAAAGCGCAATTAATGCATTGCCGACTATTTCCGGCACTAATATCGGAGATGGTTTAAGAAGAGCCCATTACATCCTCAACAGCGGCAGCGCAACTGCTGAGAAATACATCATTTTGCTGACAGATGGAGAGCCCTGGCATTATTCAAAGAACCCTGATTCCAGTTATTATCTGGGGGCTCAGGCTGCGCCAGGTACTGCTTCCAGCGATACAAAGGCAGCAGAGTACTGTACAAAGGTTGTAAATGAGCTGATCAAAGGAAAAGGCTATGACAACTATTTTATTGCCTTTTCTTCCAAA
>JAAYAN010000083.1 GCA_012719345.1 Ignavibacteria bacterium
TGTTAATCCGGTTTCAGAATCGTATAAACCACCCGCGAAGGTAAAATCATAATTCAGCCATTCAGTATTTCCGGTTTGTGAGGTAAGATTTCCCCACTCGTTCCCGATACGGCTAAAGCCTATCGGGACAGGCTCCATCATTTGAAAGAACTATTTCACCGGTTTCAGCATTTACGTTTGCCTTTACACTACCAAGATAGTTGACAATTGTACTTTATGTTCATATCACCATTCAACAAATTTGAGTTACAACCGGTATTTTGTACACATAATTACTTCCTACAATTTGAGGTCAAGCTTCAAATCATCAGGAATATGTAACTCTTTTCTTTGTTTTAAATATTCATCTATAGAGACAGGACCTATAAATTGACTTCCTTTGTGATAAATTATCCAGAAAAAAACAGGATCGTTAATCAAAACTCTTTTTACCCCATCAGGGTTATTAATTTGAGCTGCAATAATGAAATCATCATTATAGTTAAAAGCAATGACAGTACAGGGAATATATTTTTCTTTTTCAAAATATCCTTTTTTTACTATTTTCTGATTAACTTTACTTTCACTTACAAAGATATAACCGTTACTTAATTCCACAGTATAATCACTACAGCCTGTAAAATAAATTATAAATAAAAAACAGCTTACGATTTTAATTTTAAGCATATTACCTCCTATCTTATACCACCAGTTTTGATATAGTTGTCAGTATAAGAAAATGGCTTACCTAATGTTCCTTTACCATAAAAATTAATCCTATAAGGCGTTCCTTCACCAGCATAAATATTACCAAAAAAATTTTCTGTATTTCTAATTATATTTCCCAATGAATTCCATCCTTTGTAATCGAAATCGTAATCATCATATTTTGCAGAAACGGAACAATCATCCTCAAGAGTAAGACCAATTGTACCATATACTAGACCATCATTTACATTGCCTCTGAACAATAAATTGAAATATTCTGTTGATCCCACTCCTCTCGGAAAATTATCTAAAGTTATAGAAGTTAAATCCAATTTTCCTAAATCGACAGATAATGTTTGCCCAGCCCCATTTTGCCACCAATAATTAGCTTCAGATAATGTTAAGTACCCATCCTTGTCAGGTCTAACTACCTGCAACCCATTTACATCCACCGAATTAATCGGGTCGTTCAGGCAGTACTCGTAAAAGTTGCTTTGACCGCCGCCAAAACCAATCCGTCAATTGTTCAGCAAGCTGAACGCCGGACAAGTCGGGTCTTTGGCTGTCCATCTTCCAATTTCAGGGTTGTAATCTCTTGCTCCAAAGCGTACAAGTTTTGTATCCGCATCGTAAATTCCACCGGCAAAGGTAAAATTTGCAAACTCCCTCCTCCGCTTCGCTGCGGCGGGCAGGCTGTTTTCATTAAGTAAAGAACTTATAAAACTTATAGCAAATATTTAATGTATCTTCTTCTCATCGGAAAGAAAGATCAATTGCATATCATTATTTGGATCAATACTAACTTCCTTTATTTCCAATCTAAATGATGGAAGATGAGAATATTCTTCTTTGATAAATTCTTCTAAAGATTTATATGTTTTATTAAACTTTGAATTACCATAATCACGGACAAACCACTCCGTCGAACTTTTTTTTTCCACTGATAATTGACCAACTACATATTTCTCTAATGCTTCTTTTTTATTTTCAGCTTTTACTAAAAAGATTGCTGTATGTGCAATATTGTCATCAAGAACAATAAAATTTCTCATTTTCATAACTCAATAGTTTTATATTTACATGTATTTTTATACTTCGGGTAAATTATTACTATAAATACCATTTTGATTATTAAAGATATTTTCAAAAAAAGTAGGTGTATTTATATAGGAATCGTACGCATCTTGAAAATTATCCAAAAAAGAATTTTTATTACATGGATCTTTACCTTTTTTTAATGCATCGATTAATAAATCATATAATTCCCAGAAACCACTACCAATTGCACCTGTAACTGATCTTAATCCTTTTGTATTTTTTAACGCCTTAGAAAATTGTTTAACAAATTTATTTCCTGCTGAAGAAAAATTTTTATTATTTGGGTTATATACTTTATTTGATTCAGGAAAATATTTTTCACCAGTTCTAATATTATGAAAATGAGTTGATCCGTGTTCTTTACTTTTATATAAGCGCCATTTTTCTCCATTCAAACGGACATCCAGCAACCCATTTAAATCAACATTATTCACCGGGTCGTTCAAACAGTACTCATAAAAGTTACTTTGTCCGCCGCCAAAACCAATGGGGTCTTTGGCTGTCCATCTGCCTACGCTTGCATCGTAGTCACGGGCACCAAAACGTGTTAATCCGGTTTCAGAATCGAAAACTCCTCCACAAAAAGCGAAGTCAAGAAAATCATTATTTTTAAGAA
>JAAYAN010000084.1 GCA_012719345.1 Ignavibacteria bacterium
ATCATCAAATGGCGCATTTCTATTCAAATAAGAATCGTGAATTATTTCATCCATATTTAAAATCGCCTTTAATCCTTTATTCTCTGTCTTTCTTCAAAAAAAGCCCAATTAATAATTTTGCATAACGTCCCGGCAAATGCCGAAGTTGCGACTAAAAGTATTGTAGAATTATTGCCTGTCAGGCGAGTCTTCGAAGCTTGAAAGGCAATAATTCTACCTACCTTAGTGTAAAGCAATTTGGGGTGTACTCACCCGGCATTTGCCTGTTATGCGATGCCTTGCAACCGATCTTATTTCCGGCAGTGCACTCCCCGTGCTGGACGCACGGTTATTGGTTTTTATTCATCAATGTAATTAACATTATCTAATTCAAAACTGTTTATCCAATTTTTGATATCGGTTGGAAGGTCATCCTCTGATTTAGAGCCATAAACATCAATATGTTCCCCATCGTAAAGAATAGCAATAAATATAGAACCCAAAAAGATATCAACATAGAGAAAAGCTTCGTCGTAACCTACACCGTGTGGTTTAAAGCCACGTCCCGAATAATAATTACAAATAGTTTTTGACATATCATCTGCTGAAACAGATAAACGGTCAGTAAAATCATAAAATTTATCTTTTAACATTTCTTTCAAGGCATTTTGGAGTAATGTGTCTTTGGATAATACATCTTTAGGGTGAATCCCATTCGCCTTTAATAAGGATGGAAACACAGGTTTGTCAAGTAAATATGTTATTTTTTCAGGAGGTATTACGGTGTTGTTATCAGCAAATACACCATTTGCAAAACATAAATTAACTGCTGGTCGGAAAGAGTCATAATTGTATTTTAAGATCAGCATACTGTCTGGTTTAAGTATAATTTCTGGCTCAACACAAATCCCTTGCGAAGGGTATATCTTTATCTGGTGTAAACTATCAACAACAACAAGTTGTGTACTTATCTCACAAGCATTACCACCCGGGGCATATTCCAATAGGTAAATATTATCCTTATGTACAGTACCGATATTTTTTATAGTTGCGCTAGTAGAAAGTGCTTCGGTATTATATAAACAACGGCCTGAATATGTTAGAAAAATATTCGAATACATATCTGAACCGGGTACTGTGCTTTCTACAATTTTGAATTTATTAACAGTTGCTTTACTTGCCTTTGGGATTTTTATTGTTTGCTCTGCGGAATAGATTGGTATTAGATAACCAGTAGTGAGCAAAAATGTAATTACAACTTGGTAGAATTTATTCATAAGGCCTCCTAAAAAGAATTAACCTATAACTATTTATTCCGATAAGTACCGAAACTGTTAACTTCCGTAGAAGAATCAAGTTCTAATATGTCCTTTACAAAACAGTACATATCATTAGGGCTTACATATTCATATATAGCTGGCCATATTTCATTTATTACCACATTATCTAAAGTGAGATTTAATCCTGATATATTTTCTTTCGTTAATTTGTTATAGTTAATTACATCTAAGAACACCACAAGAATACCGACATTATATTTTTCGCCATATTTTCGTAACTCTTCATAATAAGGAATTGTATTCTTATCAATAATAGGGCGATTAGCTCCAATAGCGAAAGCAAAATATGATCTATTTGAAAACCTTTTATGTGAAACCGCTTCAAAAAATTCTTTTCTCCAATCTGCTAAAGAAATTTTAGCTTCAATCGTTCCAATTTCAATTTGTTGTCTTCCCAAAGGATCATCAACAAGCATAATGCCGACTATATCAGGGTTTCCCCATTTACACCCTTTTCTACTATCTGCTCTAACTTCAGCGTTGTATTTTTGCAAGGACAGCCATTCTGCCAATAGGTTATAAAGAATTTCTTCTCTTTTCTGGCGATCGGGTGATTGTTGTTCAATATTTCCGGGTTTAGCTGTAGGGTTTGATTCTTCATCAGTTAGGGATTCTTGAACTATTTCAGATTTTTTATTGTCGAGAATCAGACTATATTTACCAGGTTCACGTGCGATTTTAGTTTCAGGGTCTAAAATAGCTCTGGTTAAATATGCCCCCCAGCTAACTTTTATTAATTCTACATTAAAATCAAACTGGTCTTTGTTATTTAATATCCATTCTAAAAGTTGGTTACCTTTAATATTCTTATTTTTAGTTTTTCCAAGTGCTTCAAGTCCCTTTTCTGCAGCCTTTACAACCATTTCATAGATATCCATGTTCTACTCCAATTTAAGTGAAATATCTTTTTGTCTCTTTTTTTCTGCGCCAATAGGAAGTGGCGCTCTTTCCGTGCACTGCCTCTTTTCCTCGGGTGCAAGGTTTCGCATAACGGGCCTCGGCACAGCCGAAGTGCCTGTGTTGCGCCTGCGGCAGGCATTTTGGCTTGCCGATGTTGTTTGTCTGTAGCCAACCAGCCCATTTTTTTTGCTACCATATTCAAATTCTTTCTTTCCACGTTGCATTCCTATTAGTAATTCACCAGACATAAGGAATCAGACGCTTTCTGTTTTCTGCATATGCTGGATATCCATCCAAAGAGAAAAGTGTTCTTTCTTCAATCCAAATTCTTAGGATGATTGACGGCAACAGTAAGGTCAGAATAATAAGTACAGAGACAATGTTACAATAAAAAATGCATGTTCCACAAAGAGCCATTAGCATTCCTGCATAAGCGGGATGCCGAAGATATCTATAAGGACCAGTATCGATAATTTTATGATGATCAACTGTCCTTACGATATGCGAATAGTATTTCCCTAATGTTTGAATTGCCCAAAAACGAAAAGAAATACCACAAATCAATAAACCAAAACCAACCAAGTGATAAATTGAGGGAGAAGTCCATTGTGAATCAAACCATAGTGCAGATAAAATTGTTATGCTTTGGCTGAATCCGTAAAGTTCACGAGTTCCATAATCGGTCACTTGCTTTTCTTTCTCTTTGTCGCGAAAAGAAACCCAAAGTTCAAAAAGCAACCACAATACCATAACAGATACAACTATGATATCCATATTGAATGCCAAATAATCCCAGAGTTCATTGGTACGGGTTATTCGATAAACTCCAGTTACCACAATGCCAAGTAACAAAATTGTTGGTAGAATAAAAGAAAGAATCTTTCTCATGCTTTTTTATCACCTATCTTCTGCATTATTTTTCCTATTCCTTCACGCGATTTTCTCTTTATGAGCTATTATTCATTCAAAAAAATGGGCTGATTGGCTATTGCAAACAAC
>JAAYAN010000085.1 GCA_012719345.1 Ignavibacteria bacterium
CTAACCTGTATATCCGCAACGGCTCTTTCATTACAGGAAATGAAGATTTCCTATTTGAAATTTCCCGCGATAATTATATAAATCAATCAAAATTTTACCGAATTTTAAATGTTAAAAGCGATTCGCCCTGGATTAAACCTGTTCAGTCGAAAATTCATTTCCGCAACGACCAGCCGGCAAGTTTAAATGTGCGCATAGATAAAAGCGTTAAGCAGAAACCGGGATTATACAACGCAAAACTTACAGCTTACCGCACCGACGGAACCAATACACCGGAACTGGAAATGACTGCCACAGTAATTATTCCTTACGAGTTCAATTCTTCAAATAATTATCAAAATGAATGGAAAGATGAAATTTTAGGAGCCTGCGAACATAAACGATATTTTGTAAATGTTCCTGCAGGGGCCACTTCAATGAAAGTTGAATTGCAGAACAGCAAAGGCAAATATGCTAATTGCTGGTTCTTTGTTCACAATCCGCAAGGGAAAGAAGATGTATATGGATATTTTGATTCTGCCGAAGACGGAAAGAAAAGCGCAAAATATTTATATAATCCGGAACCGGGAGTTTATGAAGTTGTTGTTTTGGGATATTTCAGAGCAAAAGATACTTCGGTTTACAATCTTGCAGTTCAGTTTGAAAGCTTGGAAATTTTAACAAAAGAACCTTTATCCTATTTATCGGGAAATAAACTTGAAGTTGTTAACCGCTTTAATGAAGCAAAAACTTACCGCGTAAGCGGAATGATTACCGGTTACGAAAAAGAACATTCAGTTTCAATTAACAGTAAAGCATCCGAAGATTTTAATTTCACGCTTGTTAAAGGTGAAATTGAAAAGGAATTTAAAATTTCTTTAAGTAAACTGGATTTTAACAAGGTAACTGATTTTGCGCTTATGATATACGATGAAGAAGGAAACGCATTGGAATCGGACGGCTTGAGTTACAGCAAAGGAGGTATTTCAATCCGCAATTATTTCGGAAAAGATACTGTAAAACTGAAACTGACTTTAATTCCCGGATTTGCAAATGCTTCGGACAAAGTTGATGTTAAAATTAAAGAAATTGTTAAAATTGAAAATCCTTCAAAAGTAAACGTATCCCTTGCCGAAAGCAGCCGGCTTGTTTTATATCCTTCGGTGCCTGCAGAACTTAACTGCAGTTTTAATCCTCCTGCAAAACAAAATCCCGAAGGATATGAATATACAGGAGTAATAATATTTAAAAATCTTGACGATGAAACAGTAATGGAAATGCCAGTAAACTTTAAATTTTAGGAGAAATTATGAGTGATAATTCAGAAGGAAAAGTTAAAGGACTGCCCGAAAACGCATACAGCGAGCTGAAACCAGGTGAAGAATACAAACCTCTTATGCCTGCAGATTCATCCCCGCGCGAAATTACGCCCTATTCGGTAATTACAGGCTTAATTATGGCTGTGCTGTTTTCTGCCGCCGCTGCTTATTTGGGGTTAAAAATAGGACAGGTTTTTGAAGCCGCAATACCTATTGCAATTATTGCAGTAGGTTTATCTTCATTATTCAAGATAAAAGGCTCTCTCGGTCAGAATATAATTATTCAATCAATCGGGCAAAATTCGGGATTGATTGTAGCCGGATCAATATTTACAATTCCCGCGCTTTATATTCTTGATCTCGATGCAAGTTTTTTCCAGATTTTCCTGGCTTCGGCATTCGGTGGAATTTTAGGAATTATATTCTTAATTCCTTTCCGTAAATATTTTGTTGCCGAAATGCACGGTAAACTGCCTTTCCCCGAAGCAACCGCCACAACCGAAATTCTTGTTGCCGGCGAAAAAGGCGGAAAACAGGCTTTCGTTTTAATGATAAGCGGATTAATTGGCGGTGTTTACGATTTTGCCATAGCTTCTTTCGGAGCCTGGAGCGAGGTTTTTACTTCGCGCGTATTTCTTTGGGGCGAAGCGCTTTCCGAAAAATTTAAGCTTGTTTACAGAATGAACGTGGGAGCTGCGGTTATGGGACTCGGTTATATTGTGGGTCTTAAATATGCCGCAATAATTGCAGCAGGTTCTTTTGTTTCGTGGTATGTGCTTATCCCTATAGTTTCGTATATAGGAGCCGGCTTAACCGAGCCTTTGGGAGCCGGAGCTGAAAAAATGATTTCAGCAATGTCTGCAGAAGAAATTTTCCGACAGTATGTACGGCATATCGGCATCGGAGGAATTGCTATGGCTGGAATTATCGGGATAATCCGGTCATCCAAAATTATCCGCGATGCAATTTCTCTCGGGGTTAAAGAAATATTCGGAAAGAAAGCAGACGGAGAAAGTTCATCAAGAACAAGCCGCGATATTTCGATGAAAATAATTATCGGTTTTCTGATTGTAACCGCGATACTTCTTTTCGTATTTTTCCAGACTGGTGTTGTTGGTAATACAACCTGGGCAATTACCGGTGTATTAATTGTGCTCATTATAGCTTTTCTTTTTACAACTGTTGCAGCAAACGCTACAGCAATTGTAGGAACAAACCCTGTAAGCGGAATGACTTTGATGACGCTGATACTTTCTTCAATTATTTTAACTTCAGTAGGATTAAAAGGCTCATCGGGAATGGTTGCAGCGTTAATTATCGGAGGCGTTGTCTGCACAGCTCTTTCAATGGCGGGTGGTTTTGTTACCGATCTTAAAATCGGTTACTGGCTTGGAACCACACCGAAGAAGCAGGAACAGTGGAAATTCCTAGGCGTGTTGGTTTCTGCATTAACAGTCGGTTTTGTTGTTATGATTTTGAACGAAACATTTGGCTTCACAGGGGAAGGCGCACTTGTTGCCCCGCAGGCAAACGCGATGGCTGCGGTAATTCAGCCGTTAATGGATCAGCAGCCGGCACCTTGGATGCTTTATCTTGCAGGAGCTTTATTTGCGCTTATTCTCACAATGTTAAAGGTTCCGGCTCTTGCATTTGCGCTTGGAATGTACATTCCGCTTGAACTTAATACTCCGCTTTTAGTCGGCGGATTGATAGCTCATTTTGTTTCGACAAGAAGCGGCAACGAAAAGAAAAACAATGCGCGGCGCGAACGCGGTACTCTTATTGCTTCGGGCTTTATTGCCGGCGGCGCATTAATGGGCGTGTTGAGTGCACTTCTTCGTTTTATGGATTATAACTGGGTAAATGCCGAATGGGCAGAATCTAAATCCGGTGAAATGCTTGCGCTGGCAATGTTTGCCCTGCTTTGCCTTTATATGATTTGGGACTCGATGCGTGCAAAAGTTGAAGAAGATTAGAGATTTTATTATGGTTAGCCCACGATTTAAATCGTGGGCTTTTGATATTAAAAACTGAATCTTAGTTTATCCACAAACGAATACTATTTACTACCCAAAGGCAGATTTAATGTAAACAGGGAGCCTTTGTCTAATTCGCTTTCAAATTCCACTTTACCGTTATGCAGCTTAATAATTTCCGAAACAATTGCCAAAATAAATTTGCCGTTTTTCATTTTTCCTCTCATTAATGTTTTAATATTTGTCTGAAAGACAATTATTCCGGCAAGATGAAAATAAAAGCATATCTTCTAATATGAGCTATTCCTTTATCAGAATGATCCCGTCCCGTTCATTTAAAGTTAAAGTGGTTACTGCAGTTCCATTATTTACTATTGGATCTTGAGTACCTTGAAATCTTCGGTAACCTGGTTCGATTGTAACTGTCTGGGTTGAATTTCCTTTAGGATTTACGATAACCATACCATTTTGAAAATGACGGCAATATAGTCCGTTGCGCCAAGAAGTGGTTGGAGGAGTATCAATTGCAGCACCAAGCTGAATATCATATTCATCAAACCAGGCAACAATATCGTAGCCTTTTGCACTATCAGTATAACAAAAGTAACCATTATCAAGCAAGCTCGAGCATAAACCATATCGGAAAAGTGCATAGTCATCCGAAGCTCCATGCACATTAAAGATAACCATTCCGGGATCAATAACATCGCGGATAACTGCGCGATAGCGATTCATCATATCTTTCCAGCCATTACTTCTCGATTCAATTGACCATTCTTTGCCAATCAAAGCTTCCAAAAATGCGCCGTCTAATTTTTCGGCATATTCTACTGACGAAAGATCATTCACATTTCCCATACAAAGAATTCCGGGTTGCAAATCACGTACAGTTTCCCATTCAACTGCCATACCCTGTCGGTAGATTTTTTGGATATTTGTATCACTGGTATCCTCATCTATTCCGTCGCTGTCAAAATCTGCTATAACGCGCTGCTTATGGAACACATTATCGAAATACCAGATATCAAACTCCGGAACCGGCTCAAAAAGATATTTATAATTGCGTTTGGCAATCCACTCCGAATAGCGGTAACCATCGGAATCCGGAGTTGCATACGATGTAAAGTTTACTTCCCATGCTTTATAGTCTGCTGTCCATTGAGTTTTTTCACCGGCAGCATTTAACAGCCACCATCCTTCATCAGTAATTTTTTTCCGGATATCGTCCGAAGCGTCATTTTGATAATCTTTTGCTTCATTCAGCACGGTATACTGACCAATCAGCAGCTTAGGATTTAACGTTTTAATTTCTTGTACGGCCGTCCGGATTGCTGTGGCTGAGCCCCGCCAATTTTTATAAAAACCCAAAATAATCAAATCGAGTTTTGCTAAACTTTGCTGATAACTTTTATTATCGTATTTCTGCTCACCTATGTTCATTCCTGCTAAACGGGGAAACACATAATCTTTTGTTACCTCAAAATTTATTGTTGTATCTCTGCTGATTTTAATTCCATTTATCTCTTTTGTTAATATTTTCGGGGCAGTATTATCCGTATTCTCTATCCGGCAATTATATGTTTTAACATCGTCTTTTGCATCACTTTTTTCAATTCTGCCAGTTTGAAGCGAATTTGATGAAATTAAACTATTGTTTATTGCCAAAACATTTCCGGTTCCGGCTCCCCGTGTAAAGACCATCTTGTTAACCTGAGTTTTCGCACCGCTTTGCAGTCTGTAAAAATATATTCCTGCCGTAACTATCTGACCGAAATTATTCTTTCCATCCCAAATTACTCCGTGAATACCGGCGTTTTGTTCGCCAATTCTGAACTTTTTAACTTCTCTTCCCAAGATGTCGTAAATTGTTACGCTTACTTCAGCTTGCTTATTCAGGTTGTAATTAATAACAGTTTCATCTGCAAACGGATTCGGATAATTCTGCCCGAGTTGAAAATCTCCAGGAATTCCAAATTTATTTTCGCCTATTCCGGTGACAAGCCCGATATTATAATTGCCCATATTATCGGTTAATGCCGCATAGCTTTTTGATGCATCATCAGCATTAGTAAAAGTTATCATTGCATTTTTTACTGCAGAATCGGGAGTAGAAACATTTCCGCTTATATTGATATTTTGGGAATTAATTGCTGCTGTGAATAATATTAGAAATGAATAAGTTATTCTTATCATTTTCATTTTATTCCCTAAGAATTCAATTAATGAATGATTTAAAATTTAATCTGCTTTATACAAAATGCACAATTTTTAAAACCTTGATTTTAACCCAAAATAATCAATAATAAAACCAAAAAAAGATATTATCTGTTCTAATGACTATTTTAGATTTAACATAAAAGATATGTTAATATTTATATAGGTATCAAATATAGATATATAAAAATAAATTCCCAAAGTTTTATTTTTTTATTCTTCTTGTATGCAACTATCGTGTTATTTTGTTATGTAACCCGCTTTTGCTGTTCGCATGCTTTTATTGTTTTTTCTAATCGCAATTGTCTGGTTTTTTCTTGCACAGCATTCATTATCCAGCGCATAATTGCTTTTTTATAAGAAGGAGCTTGATTAGAAAAAAAATGCCACGCTTTTTTGTTCTCTTTAAATTGTATCTCATAGTTCGAATCGAGAAATAATGCATCATTTTCGTAAGATTTATTCTCTTTCCTTAAACTAAAGACTTTTAGTCCGGCAGGTTTCATAAGTCCGGCTCTTGTAAGTTCTTCAACTTTTTTAATATTCACTGCGCTCCAGTTGCTTGTGCTTCTGCGCGGAGTAAAACGTATGCAGTAACTCTCTTTGTCAATTGATCTTCTAATCCCGTCTATCCAGCCGAAACAAAGCGCCTGGTCAACTGATTGCGGCCAGTTCATTGAAGGTTTTCCGCTATCCGTTTTATAAAACCCAGCAATCAGTTCTGTCTCTTTTTCGTGGTGACTTTCCAGCCATTTTCTAAAATCATCCTGTGTTTTAAAAAAAATTACTGATTTTTGAGCTGAGCAGATTTTTACGTTTTCTGGTTTGTTATTATTCATCTGCAAACAAAAATTTTTATTAAAATATCTCTATCAAAAATTAATGGCGCGGCTTTTATCATCAAATAAATACTTCCTCTCCGATTCTTACCGTAACGCTTTCTCTCATCGTTTTTACTTTTTGAACAAAATCATACATATACTTCATATTGTTATGATTTTCTAATGCTTCTTTCGATTCCCATTTCTCATATAAAGTAATCCGGTTACTGTTGATTTTTTCCTGACCGTCATCAAATTGAATTTCTCTGGTATAGTCATACATCAAACAGCCTTTTTCAGATAAAACTAAAGGACGTATCTTTTTGCATTCTTCAATAAACTTTTCCATTTCCCCTGGTTTGATAATCATTGTAACAACCGAATATATCATCTCTTCTCCTTATTGATTTTTTTCTTATAAACAAGTAATTATTAGTCTTTAGTTATTGCCACTTTTAATCCAAGCAAAATTAAAAAAGAACCGATTGAATATTTAATACCATTTACATTTTCCCTATTTTTCATTTTTTTTGTTCCTGTAAATTCTTTTTAAGATAAATCATATCAACAAGCCGTATGCCGCCATCGAACATAGGGTGGTCGTAATTATCTGTGAAAAAATTCTTTACCCGGTGCGACTTTTCAAATCCGCAGCTTTCGTAAAACGATAGGATTCCCGGTGTTTCGCCTGTACCTACAAGCATTGTATTATAATCGTTTTTGTAATAATCGGAAATGAACTTTATCAATGCTCTTCCGTAACCTTTGCCTTGATATTTCTCGTAAGTTGCTATGTTTTTTAACTCGCAGGTTTCGCCGTTTACAGGAGCTACAACGCAAACACTTTTCAAATCATCATCATATAAGGCAAACAAATCCCCGCCCGGCAGATACTTGTCAATCATAATCTCCGACTCATCCGCCAGCAGCAGTAAGTCGAGGAACTGTTTCTTGTTATTACTGATTTTTTTTATTTTAATCATATCTAATGTGGTTCCAGATAAATAATTTTTATTTTTCTGTATTACAGCTAATTGTTTACGAGCCGCCTTTTCATTATTAATCAACTAATATCTGTAAGTCTTATTATTTTTTCGTCATTAAATTCAAATATTGATTTCCCGTTTAGTTTTATTTCACCGCCTTTTTTCATTCCATTCGGAAAATCAATTGCCAAAACACCAAAATATTCTATCTCGATTTCACATTTTTCTTTTTCGTGCCAGAAAGATTTAATTTTTTGCTGTCTTACGGAAAAATAATTTTTTGCTATTTCTGCCTGAGTTTTGAACTCATCAATTCCGTTTAAAGTCATTGTAGTTTCACCGTTTTGTATGTTTTCAAAAACAATCTCATCAGATAAGTCTTTCATCATTTTTGAAACATTAAAACTATTATAACCTTCAATGTAGTTATTTATAATTTCTTCTCTGTTTTTCATAATTGCTTATTTTATTGTTTAAATTATCGTGTTGGAGAACTGTCCCAAAAAAATACCGGATAAAGTAAAATTTACAAAATGTTAGCTTTGGCTTTTTACATATTTCCTGAAAGCGCTATTAATATTCTTTCTAATTCAGGATTCTCTTGCATCATATTATTAAATGGTCGTTCAGCTTTATAACTTAATAATTTTCCTTCTTTGTCAAACATTAGATAGGTTGGAACAGCTATAATGCTGAAAGCTTCAAGAAGTTTTGCACCAAAACCTTTTTCAAACCGATAATGATTTTCCTTTCCTAATGATACTTCAAAAACTTCTTTCCATAGAATATCGGAGTATTCATCTACTGTGATATAAACAAATTCAACAGGATACCCTTTTAATTTTTCTTTTATTTTTTTTGAAAACGGCATTGCTTCTCTGCAAGGTCCGCAGCCCAAACTCCAAATATCAAGATAAATGACATTTCCTTTATACTTTTTCAGAATATCAGCCAATGTTTTCTTATTATTTGAAGTATCTCTTAGCTCGGTCTTGAGAATCTCACTGCTTAAATTTACTCCAATCATTTCTTTCTTTTTGTTAAATTTTTCTAATTCTTTATTTACAAAAGAAATGCAGTTTTTATTTGATTTAATTTTATTGAACGAAGACATCAACGTGGAATCATATTTGTCATGACATAAGTCATAATAGATACTCTTTACTAAATAGTGTTCCCTTGTCTGACCGGATAAAGAATCCATTGCAATTGAAAGCGTTAAGGAATCAGGATTTATCGAATTATTTTTTGATATAATTTTCTCCATATTAGAATAAATTATGTTATCCAAAATCGTTAAATAATCCCTATAAATTAAATTCTTGTCATCCTGCAAACTTTTCAAGTTAAATTGTTTCTTATATTCTTGTGGAATATTTACCGAGGATATTGGCAAATTGTTTTTTATTGCATAAGCTGTAATTGCATACTGATATAAATCAATATATACTAATTCATTTTCAATTTGAAAATAATTTGTATAATCAGCGCCAAGCGGATATAATTTATTAAACTTCTCAAACTCTTTTTTTCTTGAATTTATATAATCGTCAATCATAACAAAGAAATCCTTAAGTTCATGGTTTTCATTATACCATGAATTTATAATTCCATCGAGGGAACATTTATCGTTTTTCGAAAGCTCATATAAAAAATTATTTTTTTCAGCGCCTTTTCCAGAATATATAATATTATCTTTATCAACTTTAATTTCTATTTGGTCGTTTGGCGCGATAGCAAAATCATATCGCTTGTCGTTTATATTCATTACTCCTACGCTGAGCTGCTGAACAGGAATTTCAATTTCGAAATTTCCTGAACTATCAATTTGAACAAAGTATTTTTTGGGATACATATCAGCAGTATGTTCCTTAATCCTTTCAAATTTTAATGAATTAGTTTCTTTAGGAACTGTACCTTTTATTACTGCTAAGTTCTTTTGTTTGTTATGTGTACAAGAGATGAGTAGCAAGATTGTTACACCGATTAAAAAAAATGATTTTTTCATAATACTCTCATAATATTGAAAATTTTTAAATTACAGCCGTTTTCTAATAAAACTAACTAATGTATTCAACACGACCAATTTTAATTTATATTTTACGACATTACATTCGTTAAATTTAAAGGACATCACAATAAAGTATTATAAAAAAAAAAGAAACCACTTACTAATTTCTCAAATCATTTTTTAGAATATATTAAAATTAAAAATATAAGCCAAAAAAATGGAAAAAAACTGACAGATTTTTTCTACTTTATAAAAAGTATTTCCACATTCCTGTTTGTAACATCTTTGCAAATTTTGCCAATTTCATCAAATACTAATTCAGAATTGTAATTATCAAAACGCAGGTTATCCGCAGCTAAAAAACCTAAACTGAGCGGCAGTGTTTCATCGCGGAAATAGTAACGGAAAATTATAAAATGCGAGTATCCGGCAAAAGTAAGCAGCGTTAAAATCCGGTCAACATCAAACACCGATTTATGAAACTGCTCGAACCACCAATCCTCGCCGCCCTGTTCGGGTGCGCCGTGAGTGTAACGGTAAACCTGCATAAGATTAAAAGTTTCGGATAACGGACCTTTTAATTTTTCGCGGTATGCCTTTGCGATGATTTCGAAATCGGGAATTCCCAGAAACATAACTTTCCCGTTTAGGGATAATAAATTTTTAATGTTTTTAAGGCACCGGAGCTCGTCATTTGCATTAAGATGCTCGAAGAATGCGTGACTGTATATCAAATCAAATTTTCCTGTAGGAAAATCATCGAACTCGATGCAGCTGTGAACAAGATCGGTAGCTTCAGTAGGACGGACATCAACATTTATGAATCCGTTAAGTTTTTGATATCCGCAGCCGATATGAAGTTTTGAACTCAATTTTTCCGGCGGAAGTTCGGACGGTGCTGCAAGCTGCTTTTTAATTTCGGCAACCGCGGTTCCTTTTTCGGTGCTGAAAGAGGCAAGCGGCATATACGGCTTGCCAAGGTTTAAAATGCTTTGTTCTGCTTCGCTCATTTCTGTGTTATTTGCAATCAGTAACGGATTTCTTGAGTAATTCAGATTGTTTAAAACGGATAAAACTTTCTCGTTCAGTTCTAAATTTTCGATATCACAAAAAATCATATCCGTCAAACCGATAATCTCTGAATAATTTTTATTTATTGCTTCCGACGATAAATCGGTATTTATTATTTTAATCCGCTGATCAATAAGTCCCGGATAATTGCTGCAGACAATTCCGCCGTTTTCCAAAAAAACAATTATTTTTCCGTTTTCGCGGAAATATTTTTTTAACGAAACCAAAGTCAATTCATCTAATCTGTCGGTAAAAACAGTTACCACTGCCGGGTCGAGTGTTTTAACAAAGCCGGCAAAAAGTACATAATGCTTTGCTGGAAAATCATTTAGAATCTGCA
>JAAYAN010000086.1 GCA_012719345.1 Ignavibacteria bacterium
ATCTACTTGTTAAAATTATGTTAAAATAATATATTCAGTATAATAAAAAAGGTTATTATGGAAAGAGTTGTAAACATAGCAAAAGATAAAAAGTCGGCCGATAAATACGACATTTTACAGCAAATAAAGATGTCGGTTGAAGAAAGGCAGATAGCGGCAAAAACATTAAAAAGAAAATATTTTGGAAAAGACTGCAAAGATGTAAGAGAAACGAAGAATGCTGGGTAAAGAATATTTTTCAAAAGATATTTTTGAATTCCTTATTCTACTGAACCGGTTCGATGTAAAATATGCAATTATAGGCGGTGAAGCAGTAATTTACTATGGCTATGCCCGTTTAACCGGAGATATTGATATATATTACTCTACCGATACAAATAATATAGAAAAACTTTGGCAAACGTTGTCAGTGTTTTGGGATAATGATGTTCCGGGAATTTCATCACCCGAAATACTTAACAAAAAAGGAATGGTATTTCAGTTCGGCGTACCGCCAAACCGTATTGATTTGATTAACGATATTGACGGAGTTGAATTTGAAGAAGTTTGGCAAAACATTATTCAGGAAAATATAAAGTCAGATGAAAATGCAACTATCAATATTAATATAATCGGTATTAAAGAATTGATTAAAAATAAAGCCAAGTCAAACAGATTTAAGGATAGGGATGATTTGAAATACCTAAAAGCTAAGATAAAATGAAATATTTGCTTTTTCGATTAAGAATTTATCCGTAAGACCTAAAACCATAATCTCCTGATACCCTGAAAACCTGATTCCTCCAATAAAGATAAAAAACAGAGTATGATTAGGATTATGATCAAGAAAAAAAACTGAAAACCTAATTGCCTAATAACCTGGGAACCTGTTTTTTTGTCAATCCCTAATATAAGTTGACCGAAAAAGGAGAACGATTTATGTTAGAGAAGAAAAAAAGAAGGTTGCCGAAAGGAGGAAAATATCAAAAGAATTTAAGCTGTCAATTGTCAAGGATTATGATGAGAAGCGATATACAGAATTAGAACTGAGCAGATTGTTTGATATTAGTGAGGGTTATATTTACAATTGGATATGCAATATTCCACATATAAAAAAACAGATGGATAGTCGAAAAGAATCAGAGCAACACACAAAAAAAAGCCTTGATTTACAAGGCTTTACGAGATTTGAGTACCGAAGGCCGGACTCGAACCGGCACGAGGTTTAACCCTCACTGGATTTTGAGTCCAGCGCGTCTACCAATTTCACCACTCCGGCAAAACAGAGATTCAAACTTAGAACATTTTCAGGCTTTTATCAAGCAAATAATTTTATTTTTGCAGTTTCGACCAGCTGTCTTTCAATGTAACAGTCCTGTTGAAAACAATATTGCTAATTGATGAATCTTTTGAATCGAAACAAAAATACCCGAGCCGCTCAAACTGTATTTTTTCAGTCTTAATAGCTTTGGATAGCGCGGGTTCAATTTTACAGTTTTTCAATACTTTTAATGAATCTGGGTTAAGATGATCTGTAAATGTCTGTCCTTCTTGTGTTTCATCAGGATTTTCAACATTAAACAGTCTGTCATATAATCTTACTTCTGCATTTACCGAATGCTCTGCCGAAACCCAATGAATTGTTCCTTTAACCTTTTTATCCGAATTACCGCTTCCGCTTTTTGTTTCAGGATCGTAAGAACACCTTAGCTCTAAAATATTTCCGCTACTGTCTTTAATAACTTCTTCACACTTAATTATGTAGGCGTATCTAAGCCGTACTTCATTCCCCGGTGAAAGGCGGAAGAATTTTTTAGGCGGATTTTCCATAAAATCATCTTTTTCTATATACAAAGTTTTTGAGAAAGGGATTTTCCGTGTTCCAGCGTCAGGGTTTTCGGGATTGTTTACGGCATCCATTTCCTCTGTAGAATTATCAGGGTAATTTATAATAACAACTTTCAGTGGGTTTAA
>JAAYAN010000087.1 GCA_012719345.1 Ignavibacteria bacterium
GCAAAAAAAAACGGCTAAATTCTCAGGGGATTTCGTTCGGGCTAGTTTATCCGGCTTTTGACGGACCTCTCTTCATCCCCTGAGAATTTTTTCATTTAACCATTTACACAAAACTTTTTACACTACCTGTAACTACCGGATTTTTTATTTTAAGTATACTTACAAATGAATTTTTCTCTCCGTGAAACTCTGTGCCGGACTCTGTGTTACTCTGTGTTTTGAAGGGGTTTTGTTTAACCACTGAGTTGCACTGAGTGGTAATTGATTTAATTCGGGTTTTTATTGTTTTTCAATCTTTCAATTATTTTTTCACTTTTTAGTTCGCGCAGCGCGTCGCTTGCAATCCACTTGGCGCTTTTGGAATTTGCGGTAAGAATTTTTTCCGCGGTTTTTATCGCTTCTTCATTTAAAATCAGGTTTCGTTTACCAATTTGCCGCAGCGCCCAATTCACTGCTTTTTTTACAAAATTACGGTTATCGGCGCTTTTATCTTCAATCAATTTTAAATATTTAAGAAAAACATCATCCTTCTCTTTTTTAAGATGAACTGCCGAGACGGCAATTAAAGAAAATGCTGTCCGCTTAACAAATTCTTTTTCGCTTTCAGCCCATTCAAATATTTTTTCTTTACAGAATTTTGTGTTTACATAAAGATTTATGCAGCACTGATCGCAGATATCCCAGCTGTCAAAATCATTCGTCCATTTATCCAATTGTTCTTCGGTAACAAATTTGGGCTCGTCAATCATACTTGCCAAAATGCGCGCTTCGTGAATTCCGGAATCCCAAAGCTGCAAAGCTGTATTGTGATTTTTCCCGATTTGTTTTGCCAATTTCTGCAAAAACGGTTTTCTTATTCCCAATACATTTTTAGAGATTATCCCGAACCGTTTCATTGCCTCGGCAGATTGGGGGTCTTTTTTATAGTGAAGGATTTCTAAAATTTCATAGGTTGTCATAGTTCAGGGGAAATATTTCGGCGTGTTGTAATCCAATAACGAAACATCAATAATTCCGTTCAAATATTTATTATTGTCCATAAGCCATTCGTATTCAAAATGCATTGGCACGTTAAATCCCCCGTTATGCTGGTAGTTGGAAAGTTTAACAACAAAAACATTTCCGTCCCCCGAAGCTTCGTCGTTTGTAATTTTAAATGGGAGATTATCTTTATCAAAATGAAACAAAACCGACACACTGTTGCCATAATCGAACACAGTAAGCCGTGCAATGTCTTTACCGGCTTCTTCCCATTTTATGTTTTTCCGGGGAAGTAGGACCGAAGGGAAAAGAACCGTATTAGATAAATATTTTGCCAAAAGAAGATTATTAATGCTTCCGCCGTTTAAATAATTAAACTTTACGCCTGTAAGCATATGCGACTGTGTTATTCCGTTCCCTTCAAAATAAAACTCTGCAATATTGCCCGGAATAAAACCCGAGTGTTTAACATTTGTACGCCACAAATACCCATAAGGATTTGTAGAATAATAGCCTTCTGCCTCTATTTCTACAAAATCGGGCAGAGAACTGGACCGTATTTTCCCTATTTGTTTAAATCGTGCGAATCCCGGCGAAATCTGTCCTTCCTTAATACATTTAATAAGATAATTGCGTACAGGCGGGGGCAACGCTTTTACATCCGACTTTAAAAAAATTCTCCTATTATGCTTCGCAAAATTAATGTCGAGGTCTTTTATCGCTTTTTCAAAAAAATCCTGCTCGGTAAAATGTCCGTATATTAAAATTCCTGTTCCGGCGGCGGCAATAGTTATAAAAACTGCCAGTAAAATTTTGCGTATCATAGTTTAACAAGAAAATTAAAAGGAAGAAATATATGTATTAATGAGAGCATTTTGTCGCATATTATTTTTAATTATCCAATTGAGGAACCAAATAACGTGCCAATCTTTCACCGGCCTGTAAAAATTGGACTTAAGAGAAGTAGTAATTGACTTACTAAATTTTTAATTGCTATAACATTTCACTTTTCTCTTCGGAAGAAATGATAGCATATAAGTATAAATCTTTAAACTTTCCTTTTGCAAATGCAGCCTGCCGTAAAATGCCTTCCTTAGTATAACCGCATTTCTCAAGCACTTTATGCGATGCAATATTTTCAAGTTCGCACCTGGCTTCAATTCTGTTCAATGCAAGGTATTTAAATCCGTAAACTGTAATAAGGTTTACAATTTCGGTCATAATTCCCTTATTCCAATATTGAGGCGAAAGAGCGTAGCCTATTTCAGCCTTTTTGTTCCTGGTATCGCAAAAGTTAAATCCTGCAGTACCGATAATTTTGGAAGTCTCTTTAAATTCAATTCCCCAAGGGCATTCTCTTCCCTCAATTGCGCATTGCATAATGTTGGAAATAAATTTTCTGCTGGTTATGGGACTTTTATGAGTATCCCAGAAAAGATATTCCGAAACCTGCGGGTTACTTGCGTATTCGTAAATATCCTGCGTGTCGAACAAATCAATTTTACGCAATTTAACGCGGCTGGTTTCAAGTTGCGGAAGACTTCCAAAAAATTCAGATATATTTATCATTTTCACAATTAAAATAAAATCAAAAATACTAAAAGATTTGCATTACAGTAAACTAAGGCATTTAATTTTTCTTTTTCGGATATTTGTATTCGGTTTTAATAAATGATAGGTAGAAAAATGATAAGTAAAGACCTGCTTGAAATACTGTGCTGTCCCGAAACAAAAGCCGATTTGGTTTTAGAGGGCAATTTTCTGATTTCAGTGGATAAAAACAGCCGCCGGAAATACAGAATTGAAGATGATATTCCGGTTATGCTTATTGAAGAATCGGAAATTATGGATTTGGAAGAATGGAAAAGTGTTATGATAAAACACGGGAAATCTGTTGAGTAAAGTGATATTAAAATGATTGTAAAAAAAAATGCAGACGAAATCCAGAATTATCTTTCCGATGCAAGTAATTTCAGGGGAAATCCGGATTGCGTATATATTCCCGAAAGCGAAGAAGAGTTGATTGAGCTTGTAAAAAAATGCAGCTGGCAAAACATTAAACTTACTGTAGCAGGTAACGGAACCGGACTTACCGGAGGACGGGTTGCCGAGACCGGGTCAATTGTATCGCTTGAACTGTTAAATAAAATTATTGAAATAAACGAAATGGAAAAATTTGCCGTGCTTGAACCGGCAGTATTGTTAGGCGAGTTTAATACAATCTTAAAACAAAAGAATTTATATTATCCGCCCGACCCGACCGAACAGAATTGCTTTATAGGTGCAACTGTTGCAACAAACGCTTCGGGGGCAAAATCGTTTAAATACGGTGCTACACGCAAATTTGTTGAAGAATTGAGGGTTATTCTTCCTGATGGAGAAATTGTTGAAATTAAGCGGGGAGAGTATGTTGCCGACGGTTATAATCTGCTTTTTAAAACTCTTTCCGGAAAAAGCATAGCGCTTGAAATTCCCGAAATACAAATGCCCGGAATAAAACACGCCGCAGGTTATTATTGCAAAAAAAATATGGATCTTGCAGATCTTTTTATCGGCAGCGAAGGAACTTTGGGAATAATTACAAAAATTAAACTGAAACTGATTGATTATCCATCCGATATTTTATCCGCGGTAATTTTCTTTGATAACGAAAAAGATGCACTCAAAATGATTTTTGAAGCGCGCCGGTTAAGCCGCGAATTTAAGGCAGCAAATAACAGTACTTCGATAAATGCTATGGGTTTGGAATTTTTTGATGCCGATTCGCTTGCTTTTCTGAGGGACGAATTCCCTGCCATTCCGCAAAATACCGGCGCGGCAGTCTGGTTCGAACAGGACTATTCTCCGGAAAACGAGGAAAAACTTTTAGAAGAATGGATGAATTTAATAGAAAATAATAATGGCGATATGGAAAAATCGTGGTTTGCAACCGATGAGAGCGACAGGTTTAAATTTATTAATTTCCGGCATGCAGTTTCGGGCAAAGTTAACGAATTTATTTCCCGTAATAATATGCGGAAAGTGGGAACAGACCTTGCCGTGCCGGATGATAAATTTGAGGAATTTTATTTTACCGCAAAAAAAACAGCTGCCGAAAGCGGAATAAGAAACATTGCTTACGGACATTTCGGCGATTCGCATCTTCATCTTAATATGCTTCCTGCAAATGAAGCCGAGTTTAAACAAGCCAAAATAATTTATAAGGAGCTTTGTTTATCGGCAATAAAACTCGGGGGAACAATATCTGCCGAACACGGAGTTGGAAAAATTAAACGCGAATACCTGCTTGATATGTTCGGGAATGAAAGAATAAGAAAAATGGCATCAATAAAAAAGCAGCTTGACCGGAATCTTATTTTGAATTACGGCAATATCTTTTTTGAAGATTTTTTGAACTGATATGATTAAGAAAACAATTTTCTTGTTTCTGCTTTTTAGTTGTATTGTTTTTGCCCAAGATTCATTGTGGGAAAAGTTCAATTTTGCAAAAAGTTACGAGGCAGCCGGAAATTTTGAGCAGGCGGAACTTCTTTACAAAGAACTTTATAATTCGGAACCTTCAAATTATCAATACTCCGAAGCATTAAACAGTCTTTATCTTAAATTAAAACAATACGATAAATCCATAAAATTTCTCGAAACAAAACTTTCTGTAAATCCCGAAGATATACTTGTAAAGGGACAGTTAGGAACTACTTTTCATCTGATGGGAAATTATGAAAAAGCTTTTTCTACTTGGAATGATGCTGTAAATAAGCAGCCCGAAAATGCTAATAATTACAGGATTATTATCAATTATGTATTGGAATGCAGGGCATTTGATGAAGCGATTGAGTTATTAAAAAAAGCTAAACAAAAGACTGACGACCCCGATTCGTTTTCGTATGAATTGGCAAATATTTATTCTGTAACAATGAAATATTCGGAAGCAGCGGAAGAATACTGCAACATTTTAAGCAAATATCCAAAACAGATCAGTCTTATAAAAAACCGTATACGAAACTGGCGGAGCACCAATGAAAAAATTCTGGAGAAAGCTGCTTTAATTGCCCGCAAGTATTTTGATGAATATAACACGCCCGAATTTTTAGAACTGGAAAGTCATTTATATATACTTGATGAAAATTATGAAAAAGCTTATAAAACATTGTTGGAATACGATAAAACCGTTAATGACGGAAATCTCTTTTTTGAATTTGCCCAGACTTGTTATGTGACGGGAAAACTGAATATTTCGGCAGAATCTTATAAATATCTGCTGGAAAAATATCCTTCGGCAAGATTTGCGCCTGCTGTAAGAATCGGTTATGCAAAAAATTTGGAAGCTGTTGCCGATAAACAGTATCTTGCTGAGGATATTAACTGGAAACCGGTTAAGAAAAAAATAAATCCGCATAAATCAAAATACCGCGAAGTTATAAATGCTTATAAAAATATAATCGGGCAAAAAGTAAATAAAAATGTGGAATCGGAAGCCAATTTCAGACTTGGCGAAATTTATTCCGAAAAAATATCAGAACTCGATTCAGCAATTATATTCTTCGGGCGGAATTCTTCAATTAATTCGCCGGATAATTTTCTTACAGAATCGAAGATAAAAATTGCAGAAATAAGTTTTAAAAGAGATAATCCGGAAAATGGGTTGCTGGTATTAAACAGCATATTAAATTCCTCCGGGGCAGAATCGGAAAAAGTAAATTATGTATCGTATTTAATTGCCCGGCAAAAATTCTGGCAAGGAAATTTTAAAGAGGCTAACGAAATTTTAAGCCGTGTTACCGAGAATGTTGATAAAGATATTTCCAACGATGCAATTGAACTGATGCTTATTATTAATTTATGTCGAAACGATTCTCTTTCGCTTGCTAAATACTCTCAGGCAGATTTTTTGATATTCAAAGAAAATTTTGCAAACGCCGGGGTTCTTCTCAATGAACTATCGGAAAACAAAAAGTTGTTTATACTCAGTAACATTTCAAAGATGAGGTCAGCAGAAATATTATGCGCTGAAAACAATTACATCACAGCAATTGGTTCGATTAATGATTATCTTGAAGATCAGAATAATATTTTATTCAGAGATAAAATGATGTTCCTTTTGGGCAATATTTACAGATATGGCGTAAAAAACACACAAAAAGCACTTGAAACATTTCAGAAAATACTTGAAATATTCCCTAACTCATTATATCTTTCTAAATCAAGAGATTCAGTAAATGAAATAAATAAAATTAAGGAATAGAATGAATAACAAAAGAATAGAAAAAGAAGTAAAATGCTCTTTTTGCGGGAGAAAAGGTTCAGAAGTTGCAAGCATGGTGGCAGGTCCGGATGTTTACATATGCGATATATGCATAAAAACAAGCGTTGATATATTAAAAAATAATCTTGCAGCATATCATAAAACTCACGAACGTCCTTCAACACTTACCCCGTCGATGCTTAAAAAAAGTCTTGATGATTATGTTGTCGGTCAGGAAAGAGCAAAAAAGATTTTATCCGTTGCGGTTTACAACCATTATAAAAGAATAAAATCGAACACTTCTTTTTTTGAACTTGACGATGTGGAAATTGAAAAAAGCAATATTTTGCTTATCGGGCCTACAGGAGTCGGTAAAACTTTAGTGGCTCAAACATTAGCGCGTATTCTTGATGTACCATTTGCAATTGCCGATGCTACAACATTAACCGAAGCAGGATACGTGGGTGATGATGTTGAAACAGTACTTGTAAGACTGCTTCAGGCATCAGATTATAATTTAGAAAAAGCGCAGTCGGGAATAGTGTACATCGATGAAATAGATAAAATTGCACGTAAAAGCGAGAGCGTTTCTATTACCCGCGATGTTTCCGGCGAAGGAGTTCAGCAGGCGCTGCTAAAAATTCTTGAAGGAACAGTGGCAGGAGTTCCGCCAAAAGGAGGAAGAAAACATCCTGAACAGAGTTTAATAAATATTAATACCAAAAACATTCTATTTATTCTCGGCGGAGCTTTCGAAGGAATTGCCCCTATAATTGCTTCGAGAATAAATAAAAATGTTATGGGTTTTGGAATGGATGGTAAAGAAGAAAAAATTCCTGAGCACGATGATCTTATCAGTCAGGTACAGCCTGAAGACTTGCTAAAATACGGTTTAATTCCGGAATTAATCGGAAGAATTCCTGTAATAGCTCCTTTACACGAGCTTGATGAAGAAGCATTGAAAAATATTCTTACAAAACCAAAAAATGCTCTTTTAAAACAATATCAAAAATTATTTATGATGGAAGGCGTTGAATTGGAGTTTGATCCTTTTGCTTTAGATACAATTGTTCAAAAAGCAATAGAAAGAAAAACAGGAGCACGCGCTTTACGCAGTATTGTGGAAGGTTTTCTTATTGATGTTATGTACAAACTGCCTGAAATGGAAAACGTTGATAAATGTGTAATTACCCGTGATGCAATTGAAAAAGGTATTGACCCGCTTTTTATTGAATCCGAAAAAAAATCGGCTTGATGTTTTTTTATTTTTAATTTTTAGAACCCCGTATTGCGGGGTTTCTTTTTAAATGTACGGACGATGAAATATCTTATACAAATAATTCTGTTTTTAGGAATTTGCTTTTCTCAGCAGAAAATCTTAATTCCAATGGATGAAGTTCAAACAAATCACCTGAAGGCTTACGGACTTACTTTTAATGAAATAAATTCGGGTGCAGTTGCTGATTGGCTTCTGAATTACAGAGGCGGTTCGTTTTTACTTGATTATAATGAGCAGCTTGTTGTAAAGTGCCGGCTGCGCGAGATTTATTTTGAAACAATTTCTGCCAGCGAGTCGGTGGATATCCTTGCTTTTGTTCAAAGCGAAGAAGAAAATAAGGAAGTTGTAAGGCTCGAAAAAGCTCCTAAAATAGCAGTCTACGTGCCGCCGGGATTTCAGCCTTGGGACGATGCGGTTACGCTTGCTTTTGAATATGCAGAAGTGCCGTACGATAAAATTTGGATTGAAGAAATCCTTACAGGAGGTTTGCAAAAATATGACTGGCTACATCTGCATCACGAGGATTTTACCGGACAATACGGAAAGTTTTACGCTAGTTTCAGGAGTGCCTCCTGGTATATCGAACAGCAAATGCTTTATGAAAATGAAGCTAAAAAACTCAGTTTCCGCAAAGTATCGGAAATGGAAAAAGCCGTTGTAAGAGAGATTAAAAATTATATCGGGCAAGGCGGTTTTCTATTTGCAATGTGCTCTGCAACTGATAGCTACGATATTGCTCTTGCAGCCGAAAATGTTGATATTTGCGATAAAATGTACGACGGCGATTCCCCTGATGTTAATGCCCAGCAGAAGTTGGATTTCTCTAAAACGCTTGCATTCGAAAATTTTACACTCGAAATGAATCCGCTTATATACGAATACAGCAACATTGATATAAATCCGCAGGAAGTTGGGAATTTCGATAACGATTATTTTACTCTTTTCGAATTTTCGGCTAAATACGATCCTGTTCCCACAATGTTAACACAAAATCACGTTAATGTTGTACGCGGCTTTATGGGACAAACTACAATGTTCCGGAAATCCGTTATAAAAAAATCTGTTACAATTTTAGGCGAGCGGGCAGGTAACGATCAGGTGAAATACATTTACGGAAAATACGGCCGCGGTTTTTTTACATTTTACGGCGGACACGATCCTGAAGATTATCAGCATGCAGTAGGAGACCCACCGACAGAAATGTATTTATTTAAAAATTCACCGGGCTACAGACTGATTTTAAACAATATTTTATTTCCTGCAGCAAAAAAGAAAATGCAGAAAACCTGATTTTTTGAATCCTTTAAAAATAAACTTTATCAAATGAATATGAAAAAATTAATTATTACTAATTCCAGTTTATCTTTTTATCCGGGAAAGGTTGTTTGTGTTGGAAGAAATTATGCAGCGCATGCAAAAGAGTTAGGAAATGAATTGCCGGAATTTCCGATAATTTTTCTAAAACCTTCTTCCGATATAATATTCTCGGGAGATAAAGTTGTGCATCCGGAATATTCTGATGAACTTCACTACGAAGCCGAACTTGTTCTTCTTATCGGGGGAAAAATTAAAAATGCATCTGATGAAGAAGCTGAAAATGCGATTGCGGGTTATGCTGTGGGTTTGGATATGACACTGCGCGATTTGCAGAATGAACTGAAAGATAAAGGGCATCCTTGGACTTTAGCAAAATGTTTCGATACATCGGCAGTGTTATCGGATTTTAGGTTAAAAAGTGATTATAAAATTTCATTAAAGGAAAAAATATCGTTAAAAGTAAACGGGTTGGTTAAACAAAATTCGTTGCTGGCAAATATGATATTTAAACCTGAACAGATTGTAAAATATATTTCCGAAAGAATGACACTGGAAGAAGGCGACCTTATTTTTACAGGAACCCCTGCAGGAGTAGGCAAAGTAGTTCCAGGTGATAAAATAGAAGCCGAAATTGAAAATATTAATAAGCTTGTAACTGAAATAATTTAAGGAATAATAATGCCGATATATGAATATAAATGTAATGACTGCGGAAGCCGCTACGAAATTCTACATAAAGCATTAAACAATCTTTCCGAAATTAAATGTCCTTTGTGCGGTTCTGAAAAATCACAAAACTTTTATCAGCATTCAGCGCTTCAGTTAGCAATTCCAAATCTTCAAGTTTCTGCCCAGGAGGTTCCTGCGGGTTGCCTTCAGGAGGATGTTCCGGCGGTCTGTGTGGGTTGAACTGATTCTTTCCGGATAATATTTATTGAGAAATATGATAACCAGTAGGCTGAAAAAAATAATATCTGCAATAAACGGTTTACCGCTTTTTGTAAAATCAAATTCAAAGCATAATATACCGCTGATTAAAATGGTTGATTTTAAAGAATTATTGAAAAAGGAAACCGGACTAATTATTGTTGATGTACGCACTCCCGAGGAGTTATCGGGGAGCTTGGGAAAAATACCCGGTGTAATAAACATACCTTTGCAGGAATTGAATGAAAGGTTTGAAGAATTGAATAAATTTAAACAGAAAACCATTTACATTATCTGCCGCTCAGGAAACAGATCCGGAATAGCTGTAAATATCCTTAATTCAAAAGGATTTAATTCAGTTAATGTTTTAGGCGGAATGATAAAATATAACAAGTAAATATTAATACGAATACAGAAAATATTTTAAATCTTATTTCATACCTATTGACAAATCGCATTTAAAAATGTAGTTTCATAACACAATTATTAACCTTAAAATAAATTTTGAGGTGATTTATAGAAAAATTTGATGCAATAATAATAGGTTCGGGAATAGGCGGTTTAACCTGCGCTTCCCTTTTGGCAAAATTCGAAAATAAAAAAGTTCTTATACTCGAAAGAAAATCACATTTGGGCGGCTATACAAATGAAGTAAGAAAGCAGGGAAGTTATATTTGGGAAGCAGGAATACAAGCTGTAGGGCAAATAGAAGAAAATTCAATAAACAGGCTTATTTTTAATTTTATAACTAATGATTCGCTTGGATGGACAAGACTTCCGGATGTTTATAGCAGATTAGTTTATCCCGATTTTATTTTTGAAATAGAAAAAGGTGAAGAAAATTTCCGCAAAGATTTAATAATTATGTTCCCGCAGGAAGAAGAAAAGATTTCAGCCTATTTCCGCGATGTTAAAATTGCAGCAAAGTGGTTTAACAGAAACCGGGCAATTACGACTGCTCCGTTAAATAAAAAAAGAACACAAATTTCAACTGATTCTATTGAAAAAATTGCTTTATCAACTTTAGCCGAATATTTGGACGCGAATTTTATCAATCCAAAATTAAAAGCTTTGCTCGCTTCAAACTGGATAGCTTGCGGATTATTGCCTTCTGAAGCCGCTTTTGCAATTCACGCAGCAACGTTGAATCATTATTTTGAAGGAGCCTATTATCCTTTGGGCGGTTCAAAAGAAATTAGTGAAACGATGATTCTTCCCGTGATTCAAAAAGGAGGAATGGTTTTAACAAATCATTCTGTAGGAGAAATAATTGTGGAAAACGGCAAAGCTGTGGGTGTAAAATCAAACGAAATAAGGATAGGCGAAAAAATTCAGCGGAATTATTATTCGGATATAATAATTTCAAATATTGGTGCAAGGCAGACATTTAGTAAACTTATTCCTGAATTTATTGACGAGCAAACAAAAAAAGAAATATCGGAATTTACGGAAGAACCCGTAACCGTTACTTTATATCTTGCTCTCCACAGCGATCCCCGTGAGATGGGATTCGGGGCAGAGAATATTTGGATTTACAAAACATACAATCACGAAGAAAATTACAGATTAAATTCTCAGCTGACTGAAGGAAGATGCGGCGCATTAATGCTTTCTTTTCCATCATTAAAATTGAAAAATACACAAAAACATACTGCTATGATTGCAGTTTTAGGGAATTTGCAGGATTTCCGTAATTGGATAACCCGTCCCCATAAAAATAAGGAAATAAGCAAGCGTGCTCTTTCCGGAGATATTTCAAATACAATTCTCGATTTGGTTGAATCCAGATTTTCCGGATTCAGAAAAATGATAGGCTTTCAGGATTTATCTTTGCCTATTAACCTTGATACAGGAGAATATATTGGCGGAAATATTTTTGGATTTCCGGCAATTCCGAAGAAATTTAAAGTGAAATGGCTTCATCCGGAAACGCCTTTGCAGAATTTTTACATTACAGGAAGTGATATTTCGGGTCACGGTGTTGTTGGCGGAATGCTTTCAGGGGTTGTCACATTGAATTCGATAATGAACGTGCCAATAAGTGTTTTTAGAGTTTTCAGGGATTCCAAGCAGAAATAAAAAAAATATTGAAATAATATTTCATATCTAAGAGAGTTATTAATCGAAGTTAAATTATACAAGTTTTATTCATTTACTAAACGGAAAATATTATGAGTCAGACTAATCTTCTTGAAAAATTCTTTCATTACATAAATCTTGAAACTGACGTTGATAATTATGAAAAAATACATGAAACTATAGTAAAAGACGTTGAATTCAAGGGAACTAATTTGTGGATTTTATCTTTTGCAATAATTGTTGCTTCCATAGGTTTAAATATGAATTCAACGGCAGTAATTATAGGTGCGATGTTAATTTCGCCGTTGATGGGACCGATAAATGGGATGGGTTACAGCATTGCAACTTACAATTTCAGCCTTTTAAGAAGAGCAGTTAAAAATTTTACTTTTGCGGTGATTGCCAGTCTGATTGCATCAACTGCTTATTTTGCATTAACTCCAATTTCTACAGCCTATTCTGAGTTACTAGCGCGAACAAGTCCAACAATTTACGACGTGCTTATTGCTCTTTTTGGCGGATTAGCAGGAATAGTGGCTATAAGTTCAAAGCAAAAAGGTAATGTAATACCGGGTGTGGCAATTGCTACTGCCTTGATGCCGCCTTTATGTACTGCTGGATACGGATTAGCCAACAGCAATATGAATTATTTCTTCGGAGCATTTTATTTATTTACAATCAATACTGTGTTCATTGCTTTTTCTTCGATAATTATTTCTCAGATTCTTAAATTTCCTATTCGCAAAAGTATAGAAGAATCTCAGAAAAAAAAGGTTAATAAATGGATAACTTTAATAATTACAATAATGATTATACCAAGTATTTATTTTGGTTACAGGCTTGTAGAAAAGGAAAAATTCACAGAGAATGCAAACAGATTTATTTCCAGTGTTAATATTTTAGAAGGAAATTATTTATTACGCGATGAAATTAATCCGGATAAAAAAACAATCAATCTCGTATATGCCGGTCTGCCGTTAAATAAAAATCAGAAAAATGCTATAAAAGATAAGTTGGGAGATTTTTCTTTAAATGGTGTTGAATTATCTTTTCAGACAGGAATTAAGTCGGATTATTTATCCGGGAAAAATACTGAGTTAGAAAAAATGAAAACAGAGATTGCAGGTTTAACTTTAACACTTCAAAGGAAAAACAAGCAATTGGATAGTTTAAAAACTTCGGGGAATATCGGTAAGCAGCTATTGCAGGAAATTCAAACAATTTATCCGCAAATAATATCAGCATCCTATTCCGAAACGAAAATATTTAATTCTTCTCCGGATTCCGAAATCCCAATGAAAATAGTGGTATTAGGGCTTAAAAGCGAGAAACTTGCCAATTCGGAAAAAGAGAAAATATTAAGCTGGCTGAAGATAAAATTAAAAAGTGAAGAAATTAAATTATACTACGAAACAGTAAAATAAAAATCACTTAACCGGCTTTAATTCGAAGTATATTTCTGTGCAAGGGAAAATATAGCAAAAGTACTCTTCGTATAATTCCATAAAATAAGGCGACAAATTAAAAATTCGCTGAATGAGATGTTTTTTTAAAAGATGTCTGAATTTGTAGGGAGATTTAAATATCAGCTTGCGGTTTAAAATATAAAAGCTGTAATTATTATAAAATGTCGGCACTTTTCTTTTAAGCTGAGAATCCTGATTGGCATAATAATCAAATGTATATAGCCCGAAAAAACATTTATGTGTTAAATCGGAATAATAATAAGGGTTTGAAAAATGAGGTACTTTTATTTGTGCAACACCATTTTTGTTAAGTATTCTGTGAATTTCCTTTATTAAAAAATCAATGTTTTCAATGTGTTCTAAAGTATGATTTGTAATTAATAAATCAATAGAATTGTCTTCGAAGAATGGTAACCCTTGGTTAATGTTAGCTACAATATCAACCCCGGGCAGTTCAAGAATATCAACGCCAATTGCGCCTTTGGTTTTATACGGACAGCAGCCCAATTCAACTATTTTAATTTTATCCACAGAATTGTTCGTCATTTTTTCTCAAATAAAAGTTCACTGATTATTTTTTCAAGTTTAGTGTAGCATATTTCTCTATCGTATTTTAATTCGGCAAGTTTACGTCCATACTTTCCAAGTTTTTCACACAATTCAGAATCAAAATATAACATTTTCAGATAATTAAACCATTCTTCATCAGTTTCAGCTAAAAATCCGTTTTTGCCATCCTCAACAATTTCTTCATTTATGCCAACAGGACTTGCAATTACAGGGATTCCAGCAGCCATATATAGGAAGAGTTTATACCCGCCTTTGCCTCTTTCCCATTCATTGTCTGTTAAAGGCATAATTCCAACATTCATATCCTTCAGGAAAGTTTTCTCATTCCCATCACTCCAATCAATGTATTCTGCTGGGATATCTTCAGGAAGAAAACCGTTTTTTGCCCCGATAAGTTTTAATGAAATGTTACTACCGTTTTCTTTTAGCTTGCGCAGAGGTTCTTCTATAATTTTCAGAAAATGAGAAGTTGAATGTGAACCAATCCACCCTATAATAAATTTATCTGATGAATAATTTACTTTTATTTCAACGTTCTGGCAGTCAACAGGTGTTGTAATAATTTCGGATACAGTATTCTGCGTTTTGCAATATTCAGCTAAAACAGGACTTCCGGTAATAACTTTGTCGGAATATTGAAGCATTTTCAAGAAGCATTTTCGGTTTGAACTATTTGAAGAAGTTTCAAGATAAATTGCATCATCAAAATCGAAAATTAATTTTGCCTTTTTTAATTTGATAATTTTTAAGAGATATTCGGGAAGCATCCATCTCTGAATATATACAAGATCATATTTCGTTAACAGAAGTAAAACCACTCTTATTGCCAATCGCATTCTTTTATCAAAAAAAAACAAAATCCGGGATGCAAGATTTTCTTTTCTTTCCCGTGTTCTCGAAAATACTCGGCATTTAATATCCCTATTTTTCTCGATCAGCGGAATATATTGAAATGCTCTTATCCGAGAACTGGCGTGAGATTCGGGTCCGTATGTAAGAATAAGTAATTGTTTAATTTTATCAGACACTTTTATTTCAGCAGCATTAATGTTTTAACAGCATTTAAACTTCCGGCAGTCAGCTGATATATGTAAACTCCTGATGCTAAGGATGAAGCATCAAACTTCACTTTGTAATGTCCAGCTGGCTGCTGCTGGTTTACAAGTGTTGCTACTTTCTGACCGAGAAGGTTATAAACTTTTAATTGTACAGACGTTGCATGCAACGTTTCTAAGCTGTTATTTGGTATACTATATTTTATTGTAGTTACCGGATTAAAAGGGTTAGGGAAATTCTGCAGCAATTCAAAACAGTTTGTTTTTGATATATCATCTACGCTTACAACATTTTCGGATTTAAGAATTTTATCATCAGGGTCTAAAATCAATTCTTCAGGAAAATCGTTTAATACGAATGAAAAATTCTGGTTTTGTTCGTTATTATAAACAGTTATTACGGTATCGCCGGATGAAAACACAAATTTCAAATCAACCGGCATTGTAAAATAAAGAGGATTAGAATTCAGTTGTTGAGAAATTGTTACATCAGCTTTGTATTTTTTATTTTCAAGAGTTTCAATTGCCAGGCCGGTGTTGTATGCAGGACAGTTTTCACCGTAAATCCATTGACTGAAAAAATAATCCAGATTTAATCCTGATACTCTTTCGCAAACAGCCCGAAAATCTTCAGTTACTGCAGTATTGTATTTTAATTCCGGTTCTTCGAGGTATGTCTTTAAAATTCTAAAAAATGTTGAATCGCCTACAACATTACGCAGCATGTGCAAAACAACCGATCCTTTAGAGTAGCTCCGCTTACTATCAAAAATTTCGCTGATACTGCTTGCATCCTGGACGTAAAGCGTACCAACAGCATATTTAGCGTTTTCCATATCAGCAGCTATTTCGCTTTTATAAAAATCCTTCCCGTATTTCTTTTCTAAATAAAGCGCTTCGGAATATGTTGCAAAGCCTTCGTTAAGCCAAATATTTTGCCAGTCCCTGCAGGTAATTTTATCACCGAACCATTGATGAGCAAGTTCGTGGGCAACAATCCATTCACCAAATGAACCCATCGAAGAAACTGTTTGGTGTTCCATTCCTCCATTCCATCCGAATTGGGCGTGACCGTATTTCTCCTGTATGAATGGGTAAATTCCATATAGTTCAGAAAAAATATGAAGCATATCAATTGTTTTGTTCAATTCATCGAAGGTATTGGGATTATATGATTCGGGATAAAGATAATGAATAACCGCCATCGAATCAGTTTCAGAATATTTGAAGTAATCAGTATATAATTGATACTGCCCTGCAGCCATGGAAATTAAATAATGAGCAATCGGGTAACGGCTTTTCCATTTGAAAGTCCGGGTTCCGTTTCCGTTATCAAGAATATCTTCAAGCAATCCGTTTGAAACAACGTAAAGGTCGCTGCGGATTGTTACCCAAACATCCGAAGAATCTGCTTTATCGGCTGGAGTGTCTTTACACGGGAACCAGTCTTTCGCACCGTAAGGCTCGCTTAATGTCCACATTGCGTTTTTATCATCTCTGATAAAAAAACTGCCAAATCCTGTACCCGAAGGACTGCCTTTATAAAATACCGTAACGCTAATTTTATCGTTTAAGGTTTTTTCTTCGGGAAGCGTAATGTTTATTTGTGAATTTGAATGATTGAATGAAAGTTTGGATTGACCGGACTTAATACTATCGATTACCAAATTGTTGCTTAAATCGAGAAAAAAGTTAGTAACATTGTCTTCAGTAAACCGTAAATCAACAGTCACAGCCGCATCAATAAATTTTGAATCGATATTAATATTTAAATTAAGCCGATAAAAGGTAACATCTATTTGCGAATCGCCGGGATATGCGATTTTATCATCTAGTAATCTAGAAGATATTATTTTGAATTCCTGTTGTTGAGAAAAGGTTAACGCGGATAAAAAGATAATTAAAACGAAATATTTAAGAGTTTTCATATTTTTTTTCCTCAAACATTCATTTTTATAAAATTAAAATCAAGCAAATAAAAAACCCGGACGAATCCGGGTTTAATAAATTAAAACAAACTTAAAAAAATTATCCCATAAAGAAACTTAATAAAATACCAGCTGCAACCGCGCTGCCGATAACGCCGGCAACATTCGGCGCTGCAGCGTGCATGAGCAGATAATTGGTTTTATCATATTGTAATCCTATAGTGTTAGAAACACGAGCTGCCGCCGGCACTGCCGAAACTCCTGCGCTTCCTATTAAAGGATTAATTTTATTGCCTTCTTTAAGAAAGAGATTCATTATTTTAGCAAATAATACACCACCAAAAGTTGCCATTGCAAAAGCAACTGCACCGAGAGCAAATATTCCAAGAGATTCGGCTCTGAGAAATGTGGTTGCCTGAGTTGAGGCTCCAACGGTAATTCCTATTAATATGGTAACAATATCTATCAAGGCCCCTTTAGCCGTATCAGCAAGTCTTTTCGTAACACCGCTTTCTTTAAGAATATTACCGAAAAACAACATTCCAAGTAATGGCATTGCCGCAGGAACGACCAATGTTGTAAACAAAAGTCCCAATATAGGAAAGAGAACCTTTTCTGTTTTTGAAACAGAACGCGGCGGTTTCATCCTTATAAGGCGTTCTTTTTTTGTTGTAAGAATTTTCATAATAGGGGGTTGTATTACTGGAATGAGTGCCATATATGAATAAGCTGAAACGGCAATAGCTCCAACAAGATAAGGTGCAAGTTTTGAAGCAATGAAAATAGCAGTTGGTCCGTCTGCTCCCCCAATTATGCCAATTGCTGCTGCCTGTTCAGGCGAATAACCTAGTTGTAAAGCAATCATGTAAGCGCCAAAAATACCCAGCTGGGCTGCTGCACCAAGCAAAATCAACTTAGGATTTGAAAGAAGGGTGGAAAAATCCGTCATAGCCCCGATTCCTAAAAATATCAGTGGAGGGTAAATCCCTCTTATAACGCCAAAATACAAATAATTCATTACACTGCCTTCTTCATAAATGCCTACTTCAAGTCCTGCATTCTGCATAAAAGGAATGTTCCCAATCAATATTCCAAATCCAATGGGCACAAGCAATAATGGCTCGTAATCCTTTGTGATAGCGAGAAAAAGGAAGAGAAAAGCAATTAAAATCATTATAACATGCCCTAAAGTAAAATTAGGGAATGAGGTATATCTCCAAAATTGGGTAATTGCATGTGATGCAAATTCAAATAATTGATCCATTCCTATACCCCTATCTCTATTAGAACATCTCCTTCAAGAACGGATTCGCCTTGTTTTACTTTAATGGACTTGATAACACCGCTTTTATCGGCATTAATATTATTTTCCATTTTCATAGCTTCAAGAGTAATCAGCTTGTCGCCAATTTTTATATTATCTCCTTCTCTAACAAAAACACCAAGAATTACTCCAGGAAGAGGCGCTTTAACTAAACCTGCGCCCTTAAAATCAGATGGGGCGCTTGTTTTTTGCTGCGATCTATCTGATTCTGTTGTTGGTACTGCCACAGATCTAACTAATTTTGGAGTTTTGGTTTGGGTAATTTTTTTATCTACCTCAACAGTGTAAACTGAACCGTTTACTTCAATTTCGGCAGTGTTATCTTCAACATTAATTACATTAACGTCGTATTTGTTTCCATGTATTGTGAATTTAAAATTTTTCATAACTTTTTCCTGTTATCGTGGGTATTGTCTTAATCCGTAGATTTTAGAACTCCACGGAGAATATGTTCTAGAAATTTTATTTATAGTAAGTACTGCCGATTCTTTGTCGTGAGCTTCGGAGTACAAGAGGTGAATTGCCATAGCAATTGCTGCATTTACCTCTGCTGGAATTGAATTATCTTCTTTTATTTCGTCTTCTTTTCCTTCTTTACGAAGTGTTCTTTTTATGCTGATATTCAGTACTTTTGAAACATTCATAAAAATGAAATAAAGTAAGATAAGTGCAACAAACACTACCAATATTCCAATTAATGCCATTCCAATTCCTACCGGATCAATTTGTTTAAATAATCCAGAATTTTTAATTACTGTGCTATCGACAGTGGCTACAGTTTGCTGAACTTGAGCTAATATCATAATTTCCTCCTTATAACGGAATGTTTGAATGTTTTTTAGGAGGATTGGTATCTTTCTTAGTTGCAAGCATCTGCAATGCACGAATCACGCGAAAACGGGTATTTCTTGGTTCAATAACATCATCGATGTAGCCATATTTTGCTGCAATGTAAGGATTAGCAAATTTATTCCGGTATTCTTCTTCTTTTTCGGAAATGAATTTAACTTTTTCAGCATCGTCAGTAATTTCACTTAATTCTTTTGCGTGTAAAACTTCAATAGCTCCTTTAGGTCCCATAACAGCTATTTCAGCGCCAGGCCAAGCGTAATTTATATCGCCGCGTAAATGTTTAGAACTCATAACATCGTAAGCGCCGCCATAAGCTTTTCTCAAAATAATTGTAACTTTTGGAACAGTAGCTTCACCGTAAGCAAAAAGAATTTTTGCCCCGTGAATAATAATTCCACCGTACTCCTGAGCAGTGCCTGGCAAAAATCCCGGAACATCAACAAGAGTTACAATCGGAATATTAAAAGCGTCGCAGAATCTAACGAAACGTGCGCCTTTGCGGGAAGCGTTAATATCCAATACACCTGCAAGATAACTTGGCTGGTTAGCAACGATACCAACTGATTGTCCGTTAAAACGGGCAAAACCTGTAATAATGTTTGGAGCATAATATCTTTGAACTTCTAAAAATTCATTTTCATCAACTATAGCGTGAATAACATCTTTAACATCGTAAGGTTTGTTTGCATTATCAGGAACAATATGATTTAACGATTCTTCAAGTCTGTCAATCGGATCATCACAAGGAACCAGCGGAGCTTCTTCAAGATTGTTCTGAGGTAAATAGCTTAGGATTTTTCTGATTAATAAAATTCCTTCTTCTTCATTTTCGGCAGCAAAATGTGCAACACCCGATTTTGTTGTGTGAACACTTGCTCCGCCAAGATTTTCAGTTGTAACTTCTTCACCGGTAACAGTTTTAACAACTTTAGGTCCGGTAACAAACATATAACTTGTTTCTTTTGTCATTATCGTAAAATCTGTTAAAGCGGGGGAATAAACAGCGCCTCCGGCACAAGGGCCGAAAATTGCAGAAATCTGCGGGATTACACCCGAAGCCATTATGTTACGCTGGAAAATATCGGCATATCCTCCAAGACTTTTAACGCCTTCCTGAATACGAGCTCCGCCTGAATCGTTAATTCCTATAACAGGAGCTCCAACTTTCATGGCTTTATCCATAACTTTGCAAATTTTCTGTGCATACATTTCCGAAAGGCTTCCGCCGAAAACTGTAAAATCCTGCGAAAAAACATAGACTAATCTGCCGTCTATTGTGCCGTAACCGGTTACTACACCGTCAGATAAATAATCCTGCCCTTTCAAACCAAAGTCGATACATCTGTGCGAAACGAACATATCAAATTCTTCAAAACTTCCCTCATCAAGCAAAAGGTCAATTCTTTCGCGGGCGGTAAGTTTGCCTTTTTGGTGCTGCGATGCAATACGTTTTTCTCCGCCGCCGAGTCTGGCGCGTTCGCGCATTTGCATCAACTCTTTAATTTTTTCTTCAATTGCCATAATTTATTTCCTATTATTTGTAAATTTCAATGGATTTTATTCTTCGCAGAGCTCTGTTAATACGCCGTTTGTTGATTTTGGATGCAGGAATGCAATGTTCAAACCTTCAGCTCCTTTCCGCGGTTGCTGGTCTATCAATCTTACTCCTTTCCCTTCAACTGATTTTAATGCTTCGGGCAGGTTTTTAACTGCAAAAGCAAGGTGATGTATTCCTTCGCCTTTTTTCTCTATAAATTTTCCTACTGGTCCTTCGGGATCAGTCGATTCGAGTAATTCGATTTTTGTCTGACCTACTTTAAAAAAAGCTGTTCTCACTTTCTGGTCTTTTACTTCTTCGATAGCATAGCATTTCAAACCGAGAGCTTCTTCGTAGAATTTAATTGAAGCTTCTAAATTTGAAACCGCAATTCCAATGTGTTCAATATGTGTTAATTCCATAAAATATCCTTTATTTTTAAATAATCGCGCATTTATCGCAATAATTATGCCTAAAAATCAATTTGGTAAATATAAGTAAATTAATACTTATTTCTTAGTTTCTCATTTTATTGAATGCTTTTATTTTTATTATAACTTGCAAATTGTTAAAAAAAATTCTCAAAAAATAGAATTAAAAAAATAAGAATTTTTATTTTATCTCTTGACATTATAAAAATTGTAATGTAATTTTGGAGCTCAAATTGATAATTTATTCCGCGATAGCTCAATGGTAGAGCATTCGGCTGTTAACCGAAGGGTTGTAGGTTCGAGCCCTACTCGCGGAGCCAAAATCCTGATGAAATATCAGGATTTTTTGTTTTAAATACCTGGAGGTTAATTTGTTTTGTACATATGTTCTGTATTCAGAAAAGTATGACAGAATATATGTAGGACAAACAGAA
>JAAYAN010000088.1 GCA_012719345.1 Ignavibacteria bacterium
ATTTTATTTTGAAAAAGACAAAATTAAATAAATCAACTAACCGGAAAATTTTCCTAAACGTAAGTAATGTATAATTTATAATTTAGAATGATTGTTTGCCCCGATTGCATCGGGGCTATTTTATAATAAATACAGGAGGTTAAAAAGATGGCTTTACAAAATGATGTGTCAATCCAAATTTCCGAAAGCGAAATGATTGAAATTCAGAATGCTGTTAAAACATTAGAAACAAAACTCCTTCCTCTACTAATAACATTAAGTCCGCAGGATAGAAGAAGCATAGTAAAAATGGGCGACGGCAGACTGCCGTTTGTAAGAAAAACCTTGAATTATGTAGAATCTAACCCTGAATTTGCTCCAAAATATCTCGATTTGGCAGAATTGAAAAAAGATACCGAACTGGTAAACGAACTTTTGCCTGTTTTTCATTCGGTTCAAAAAAAATCGGACGGTCTTGACGATACCCTTATGGCAGCCGGAAGCGAAGCTTATGTAGCAAGTCTTTCTTACTATAACGGCATTAAACAGGCGGTAAAAGATAATATACAATCAGCCAAAACAATATTTGCCGATTTGAAACAACTGTTTGATAAAAACGCTCCCGCTGTAGAAAACAAAAATGCAAAATAACCCTTATTGTAGTAAATAACAGGAAAACCGCACCTCAGAACACAAACTTCCATTCCCAAAGCATACATTTTCAAGTAATTTTCTCGAAGTTCCCGCCTCCGGGGTTCAACATCGATGTTATTATGTACTATAAACTGTGCATCAGAACATACTCATTCAAGCTCCGAAGTTCAGCGTTGATGAAAAAAGGTTCGCTCTTTAAGCTCAGAGGTTCGGCATTTCCCGAAATATCAGAAAAAATTGAACCTCGGAGCATCAACGAGTTTGAAAACAGGCGAGGCATTCAAGAAAATAACATCAACGCCGCACTTCCGGGCATCGATGCTTCACCCCGCAAGTGGAATGAAGAAGAAAAGAAGTTATTATTTGGGGTTAAATACTTAAAAAGAATGAAAATATTATAAACCAACAAATCGGGCAGCAAAATCTATAACTTTCTAACTCATTGTTAAATTATAATATATCAAAATGATATAATTACATTGTTCCCAAGTATATCAAATTGATATATGGAATAAGCTTTTATTCAAACAAATTGCATTTAGAACATAAAAACGAAACATTACTGAATGGAACATTTATTGTAAAAGGAGTTTCTTATTTTAAACTGATAGGATTATCAAGTAGTCTTTATAGGTTTTCAAATGTATTAGATATGAACGAGCTTGGAATATATTTCTAAAAAATGAAATGTATGTTTTACCCCAAATTTTTGTGGCGTCAGGACTTACATTCTTGACGCGGAAAAGATTGATAAATATGTCAGGACACAAGTCCTGACACGACTGAAAATAAGAAAAACGAAAATATATAATAGGTGAAAAAATGAAATACGGTTATTTTGACGATGTTAATAAAGAATATGTAATTACACGTCCTGATACCCCTTTACCCTGGTTTAATTATCTGGGAACGGAAGATTTTTACGGGATAATCTCAAACACAGCAGGCGGTTACTGTTTTTATCAGGATTCAAGATTGCGAAGACTTACCCGCTATCGTTATAATAATATTCCGATGGACAGCAACGGCCGTTATCTTTACATAAAAGACGGCGATAGCTCTTGGAGTCCTATGTGGAAACCTATGAAGGTAGCGCTTGATAAATATGAATGCCGCCACGGAATAGGATATTCGAAAATAACAGGTGAAAAAAACGGACTTGAAGTATCGTCGCTGTTTTTTATTCCGTTAAAAGCGCGCAACGAACTTTGGTATGTAACCGTAAAAAACAATTCGGATAAAGTAAAAAAAATAAGAATGTGGAGTTATGTAGAATGGTGTTTATGGGAAGCCAACGACGATATGACAAACTTCCAGAGAAATTATTCTACAGGGCAGGTGGAGATTGAAGACGGAACAATTTTCCATAAAACCGAGTACCGCGAAAGAAGAAACCATTACGCGTATTTTTCTACAAATGCAAAAATATCGGGGTACGATAGCAGCCGCGATGCTTTTGTGGGAGTGCATAACGGACTTGAAGCCCCTCAGGTTGTTTTGAATGGAGAATGTAAGAATTCTACAGCTTACGGATGGCTTCCAATCGGCGTTCAGCAGATTGATTTGGAAATTAAACCCGGCGAAACAAAAGATATGAATTTTATACTTGGATATGCCGAAAATCCGCAGGATAAAAAGTTTATTGCAGATCACGTTATCAGGAAAGATGAATTTTACGAAGTGAAAAAGAAATATTCGGATTCTGCATCGGTTCTTTCTGCCTTCGAAGAAATGAAAGAGTATTGGTCGAAACTTCTATCAAACTATCAAGTTGAAAGTCCTGACCCGATTGTAAACAGAATGGCGAATATTTGGAACCAGTATCAATGTATGGTTACTTTTAATATGTCGCGTTCAACATCGATGTACGAATCTGGAATTGGCAGAGGTATGGGTTACCGCGACAGCAATCAGGATGTGCTCGGGTTTGTTCATATGATTTCTTCGCGCGCACGCCAGAGGATACTTGATATTGCGGCAACGCAGCTTTCCGACGGAACCTGTTATCATCAGTATCAGCCGCTGACTAAAAAAGGAAACGCAGATATCGGCGGCGGATTTAATGACGATCCTCTTTGGCTGATATTATCAACATCCGCTTATATCAGAGAAACAGGCGATTATTCGATTTTGGATGAGAAGATTGGTTATGCAGATATTAAGGGATCGAAAGATTCTTTGCTGGATCATTTATATATTTCACTGAAATATACTTTGGAGCATCGCGGACCTCACGGATTGCCGTTAATTGGTCACGCCGATTGGAACGATTGTTTAAACCTGAACTGCTTTTCAACAACTCCGGGTGAAAGTTTTCAGCTTGCCGGACATATAGAAAATGATAAAACAGCGGAGTCTGTTATGATTGCCGGACTGTTTTGCAAAGCCTGCGAAGAAATGGCTGAAATACTTAAAAGTATGGGAAATATTTCTAAAGCTGAACAATATATTAAACAAGCTGAAGAAATGCGAAAGGTTATTTATCAGCACGGGTGGGACGGAGAATGGTTCCTTCGGGCATACGATTCTTATGGGCATAAACTTGGCTCGAAAGAAAACGATGAAGGAAAAATATTTATTGAAAGCCAGGGATGGTGCATACTTGGCGGAGCCGGATTTGAAAACGGTTTTGCAGTAAAAGCGCTTGACAGTGTTAAAAAACATCTGGCAACACCAAATGGAATTATCCTTCAGCAGCCTGCTTTTCAAAAATACTATGTTCATCTCGGCGAAGTAAGTTCTTATCCGCCCGGATATAAAGAAAACGCCGGAATTTTTACTCACAACAACACCTGGATACAGATTGCTGAAACTCTGATAGGGCGGGGCGATCAGGCGATGGAATATTACAAAGCCATTTGTCCGCCTTCAAAAGAAGAACAAATTGATATTTACCGTTCGGAACCTTACGTTTACAGTCAGATGACTGCCGGAAGGGATGCGCCGACTCCGGGAGAAGGAAAAAACAGCTGGCTAACGGGAACAGTTGCCTGGTCTTTTGTAACTTTATCGCAATACATTCTTGGTATCCGTCCTGATTTTGACGGGTTGATTATCGACCCTTGTATTCCAAAAGATTGGGACAAATTTAAAGTCACAAGAAATTTCCGCAACAGCACTTATGTAATAAGTGTTTCAAATCCTTTGCACAAAAGCAAAGGTGTTAAAAATATGAAAATCGATGGGAAACCCGTTTCCGGAAATAAAGCTCCTATTTTTAACGACGGGAAAATCCACTCAATTGAAGTAGAACTTGGTTAAATAATTAAAGGGGGAAATTAGTTTTCCCCTTTTTTATAATTACTGTGATTTTTACGAGAATTAAATATATTTTTCGTACATACTTTCTGTTTTATTAGTTGCAACAAGGTTTGATAATGATTAAGAATGAAATTGCATTGGGAATTGATATAGGGGGAACAAACACTGCCTTCGGACTTGTAAATTCTGAAGGTAAATGTCTTTTTAAAAAAAGCGTTTCCACAAAATCGGACGAACCGGCGGAGAATTTGTTTTACAGGATTTTCGAGGTTATCAATTCAAAAATGGATTCTGAAGAAAGTCTTAGCGGAATAGGGATTGGCGCTCCTAATGCCAATTATTATAAGGGTACGATTGAAAATCCGCCGAATTTGAAATGGGAATTTGTTAATGTGGCAGAAACTGTTTCTAATTTTTCCTCTGCTCCTGTTTTTGTTACAAATGATGCAAATGCTGCAGCTCTTGGAGAAATGAAGTTCGGGGCTGCGCGGAATATGAAAAATTTTATTGAAATTACTCTTGGAACCGGACTTGGAAGCGGAATAATTGTAAACGGAGAACTGGTTTACGGACACGACGGTTTTGCGGGCGAAATGGGGCACACAATTATTGAACGCAACGGAAGAGAATGCGGCTGCGGAAGAAAAGGATGCCTCGAAACATATGTATCGGCAACAGGAATTGTGCGTACTTATTTTTATCTTCTTTCAAAGACGATGAATAAAAGCAGCCTGAAAGCAAAACCACGTTCCGAAATAACCGCAAAGGATATTTACGAAGCTGCTCTAAAAGATGACCCGGTTGCACTTGAATCTTTTGATATTACAGCAAAATATCTCGGAATGGCTTGTGCCGATGCGGTTGGATATTTCAGTCCCGAAGCATTCATACTTTTCGGGGGACTTGCAGGAGCGGGAGACCTTTTAACCGTTCCGGCAAAGAGATATATGGAAGAAAATATTATGAATATTTTCAAAGGGAAAGTAGAAATAATTCTTTCGGAGTTAAACAGCGGGGATGCAGCAATTCTCGGAGCAGCCGCTTTGGTTTTTCATAATGCTGGAAATAAAACAACAGAAGCTGCAGTTAATATTTAGGATGAATCTTTATCCGGGAATATTTAAGTTATCCGTAAGATTTAAAATGATTTCCCGTAAAATATCTGACGGATAATATGATAAAAAAAGCATTATCGTTTTTGGTTTTTCTTTCAGCATTTATCTATGCCCATCTTGCCTTTTTTTCAAATGCTTCCATAAAGGATTTTACAATTGTATCTATTTCTTTATCTGCCGTTTATCTGGTTTTAACTTACATTATTATCAAATATCCTGTTTCCCCAAAAAAAGTTTATGCTTTTCTTATTGCAGGATTGCTGTTCAGGTTAATGCTTATTGATACGGGACCTATTGCTTCGGATGATATCTACCGTTACATTTGGGACGGCAAAGTCTTTTCTGCAGGAATTAATCCTTATTCATATAATGCCGATGATCCGGTTCTGGAGGAGTTTCACACGAAAGATCTTCCGGCTAAAATAAATCATTCGAATTATAAAAGCATTTATCCTCCGGCCGCGCAGGTATTTTTTCTTTTGGCTCATTTATTAGGCGGCGATTCTTTTTTAGGAATTAAAATACTTTTGCTTATTTCCGAAATTCTAACAGTAATATTTATCTGCCTTTCGTTAAAATTGCTGAATAAACCTTTAAGTCTGTCGCTTATTTACTTTTTATCTCCGCTGCCAATTCTTCAATTTATGTGCGATGCCCACATCGACGGTTTGGGCGTGATGTTCCTTTCCGGCTTTATTTATCTTTATCTGAAGAATAAAAAAAATACTGCATTCGGATTTCTCGGTTTCTCTATCATAAGCAAGCTGATTTCGGGGATGTTTATCCCGCTGTTGTTTTTCTGCGAAAAAGGTTATAAGCGGTTGCTTTCAGTTTTAATTCCTGCCGGAATTCTGGTTATATCTTATGCTTTATTTATGCTGGGTAATTCCGATCCGTTCGATTTTATTGTAAAATTTGCCGGGCATTGGATGTACAACGGCTCAGTTTTTAAAGTTTTGCATTTTGTAACAGGAAAGCATGCTGCCGCGAGAATTATCTGTGCGGGAATATTTCTTGTAATCTGGCTTTTTATATCTTTAAGAAAAGGAAACTTTTTTGAAAAAAGTTATTACCTGATTTTATCATTCTTTTTAACTGCTTCCACAGTCTATCCTTGGTATTTAAGCTGGATTTTACTATTCCTCCCGTTTTATTTCAGGTGGAGCGGAGTTTTATGGGTGGCGCTTGTAAGTCTGGTAAATATTGATTTTATACTTTTCTTTGAAACAGGAATCTGGCGGCAGAATCCTTTAATCCTCTATGCCGAATACGTTCCGGTTTTTGTGATGCTCGGTTTCGAACTGAGAAAATTGTATTTAAAATCGAAAGCAATATAAAAACCGGAAAACATTCTTGAACAACTCTAATATTTTTTCGGAAAACAATTTGAAATTTTTATATTTGCGAATTAAAAATTAAACCTGTATTTGTGAATATCAAGACATACATTTCTAAAATAAAAGAATTTTTGAACAAACCTTTCCCGTTTGAATATTCAATTGAATACAATATCATATATTCAGTTTTTTTTGGTGTATTTGTAGCTGCATTTTTAATAATTTTCCGTCCGTTCGGCATTAATGAAGAAGAGCTTACTTTGAAATTATTCATTATCCTTTCGGGTTACGGAGCGATTACAAGCGTGATATTATTTTCAAGTAGTTTTCTGTTAAATAAAATGTTTCTAATCAATCATAACGAATCGGAGTGGAAAGTTAAATACGAAATTTGCTTTACAATTTTAATTATTCTTTTAATAGCCGCCGGCAATTCCATTTATAATTTGCTTACTGAAGGTTATCCGTTAACATTTTTGCACATTTTTGGTTTTATTTATCAAACTTTTCTTGTAGGATTTTTGCCGCTGATGATTTCAATTCTTGTAGTTTATAATCGGAAATTGAAAAAAAATCTGGCGGAAGCACGTAAAATGAACGCTAAATTAATTCCTCAGATGCACGAACGGCTTCCGGAAAAAATTACTATTTCTGCCGAACTAGTGAAAGATTATTTCAGCTTGAATGCATCGGCTATTTATTTTATCAAATCGGCGGGAAATTATGTTGAAATTTATTATCAGGAAAATTCGGATATAAAATGCCGGCTTTTAAGGACAAGTCTTAAACGGGTTGAAGACTTATGTTCAAAATTCGCGTTTATTTTTAAATGTCATCGCACTTATCTTGTAAATCTCGATAAAGTAAAAAACATTTCTGGCAATTCGCAGGGGTATTTGCTGCTTTTTAATGACGACGAATATTCTGTTCCTGTCGCACGTTCTTTAGCAAAAGAGCTGAAAGAAAGATTAAACCTTTAATTTATGCTGCATTTCGTAACAATTATTATCCATTCATCCCAAATCTAAAAATCTCTTTTTTTGAAAAACTATATTTGTCCCGGTTAAATTAAAAAAGGATTTTTTATGAAATCATTAAAATATTCTCTAATTCTTTTATTTACTTTTTCAATTATATCAGCCCAAACCGGAAGTTTGCGCGGACACGTAATTGATAAAGAAAGCAAGCAGCCTCTTTCGGGTGTAAATGTAATTATTCTTAAAACAGATTTCGGAGCGGCTACTGATGATGCAGGCGAATATATAATTGATAAAATTCCCGTCGGGGTTTACGAAGTGAAATTTTCGTACATAGGATTTTCGGGCAGGATAGCACCGGATGTTGTAATTAAATCAAATAAAATAACCTATTTAAATAACGAAATGCAATATGTTTCAGTGGAAGGAGATGAGGTTACCGTAACTTCCGGATATTTTAATAATTCGCAAAATTCCGTTGTAAGCGCTCAGTCTCTTTCAACTGAAGAAATAAGGAGAAGCCCCGGAGCGCGCGAAGATGTAAGCCGTATGCTTCAGAATTTGCCGGGTGTTAATCCATCTAACGATGACCGAAACGATTTGCTAATCCGAGGGGGAAGTCCCACTGAAGTGTTGTTTGTGATTGACGATTTTGAAATTTCAAACCCTAATCATTTTGGCACGCAAGGCTCAACGGGGGGACCAATTTCGATGATTAACAATGAGTTCGTGGAAAATATGGATTTTTATTCGGGAGCGTTTACTTCCGCGTATTCCAACAAACTTTCGGGTGTGATGGATATCCGTTTCAGGGAAGGCAACCGGAATGCAACGGACGGGAAACTCGATCTTAATTTCGGCGGAGCGGGAGGTTATATAGAAACTCCTTTAGGCCGCAGCGGATCGGTTTTACTGGGTGCGCACAGAAGTTTTCTGGATCTGTTTGAAGGAATTCTGGATTACGGAGGTGTTCCGGTTTACAATAATATTCAGGGAAAAATAAGTTACGATTTCAGCAGCAGTCACAAATTTTCTGCAATATTTTTAGGAGGAGATGATAAAATTGATATTGATGATGGAATTGATACGGATGATTTTAAAACGGGTGCGCTCGATACTGCGGATTATGATAAAACAATATTTAAAACACGCCAGGTTTTAGGAGGAATAAGATTACAGTCATTTTGGACGAAGAATTTTTACACGCTCATTTCCGCGAGCCATAATTACAATAAATTTTATACTGATAATAATGTAATTTACACCGAAGGTTTGCGCCAGGAAGGAAAAGATGAACTGACCGCCGAAAAGAAAATAATGGAAAAAGATGTTTACGATAATTCTTCCGTGGAAAATGTAAGCACGTTAAAATTTACGGCAAATTTGCTTTTGGGGCAATTATCAATTTTAACATCCGGGGTTTACGCTAAAATAAATTCCTTGGATTACAATATTGTTTATATGCCCGAAAACCCGAACGAACCCGATAAATTCGGTCAGCTTCCAAAAGCATATACTATAAAATATAAAGCGGATAACCAATTAAAATACGGAGCATTTATAAACTGGAATCAGAAATTTGCTGAAAGATTTACTTTTAATGCAGGATTAAGAGCCGACAGGTTTGAACTGATAAACAGCTTCAGTGTAAGTCCGCGCTTTAATTTACAATATAAGATAAACGAAAAAATCAATATTCACGGCGGTTACGGAATTTATTATCAGAACCCGGAAATGATTTGGATTTTAAGTGACGCGAACAACAAGAATACTTTGAAGGATATTAAATGCACGCATTATATTCTCGGCACGGATTATATTTTAACACCGAGTTTAAAATTAACTTTGGAAGCCTATCTTAAAAATTATGATAACTATCCGGTATCAGCGGATTCAGGCTACTCAATGAGTTCTCTTGCAAATACCGGTTCCGATTACGGAAATAACCTGACTTCAAATAAACTTATCAGCAAAGGAAGCGGGAGAGGATACGGGGTTGAATTTATGCTGCAGAAAAAAATGTCGGGAAATTTTTACGGCATAATAAGCTATTCGTGGTCGGATATAAAACATAAAGCACTCGACGGCAAATTACGCAGGGGCGCATACGATAATAAAAATGTACTCAATATAATTTCGGGCTGGCGTATAAATGATAATTACGAAGTCAGCGTAAAATTCAGATATTCGGGCGGAAATCCCTACACGCCGTACGATGTTCAGGCATCAAAAGCGGCAGGGCGCGGAGTTTACAATCTTTCGGCAATAAATTCAGCGGTTTTTCCTTCGTATCAGAGATTTGATATACGGGTAGATCACCGCGATTTTTTTGAAGCCGGTACTGTGATAGAATATATTTCAATCGAAAATGTTTTCGGAAGAAAGAATGTTCTTTTTCATAAATGGGACAGAAATGAAGAAAAAATTAAATACAGTTACCAGACCGGCTTTTTTATTGTTGGCGGAATAAGTTTTGAGTTTTAGAAAATTGCAGCCCCGGTGTTTTAGCCGGGGTAATATTTTATCCCAAAATAGTTACTAGAACAAATAATATTATGTTAGAGCTTTTTTTATTGTCTCTTATGGGTAATCCCGACTTAATCGGGATGTTTTTCAGGAATGTGTAGATTTTGTTAGTCGATTTATCCGGCTTTTGACGGATCCGCCATTATTTTGTTTTCTAATGGCGGATTTGGGTTTATTAAAAGCGGGAACGATTTAATAATTTGACCTTGTATGAGGTAACACAGCAATTTAACAGAAATATTAATTAAGCTTAAACTTTGCGGGATTCTCATTTTAAAAAGTTCTTCATTTTTTATTATTAATTGCTTGACATTTGCCCCCCCC
>JAAYAN010000089.1 GCA_012719345.1 Ignavibacteria bacterium
CTTCAATACTTAACTCTAAAAGAAGGATGTAACGCTATAGATGCAGGTATAGCATTGAACAATATCAATGAAAATTTTACCGGGGAAGCTCCAGATTTAGGCGCATTTGAATTTGGAATTGATGTACCTGAATATGGTCCGAGAGAAAATAATACCGTAAATGTTTCCACACAAAAAACAGTGACAAAAGATTTCTCGCTTTCCCAAAACTATCCGAACCCGTTCAATCCTTCAACAACAATAAAATTTAGCATCCCAAAAAACGGCGTAGAGACGACCCGGCGGGTCGTCTTAAAAATATTAGATGTTCTTGGTCGCGAAGTAATAACACTTGTAAATGAACATAAACCTGCTGGAAACTATACCGTTGAATGGAACGGTACAAACTCAGCCGGAGTACAGGTTGGCAGCGGAATTTATTTTTATCAGTTAAAAACAAGCAATGGATTTTTGGAAACCAGGAAAATGTTGTTGATTAAGTAACCTTGTTATTTAATCAGAAATCCTGATGTTTTTAATTGGGGATACTGTTAAGATAAAGTTAAGTGTAATGCGCAGACAGAAAAAAAATAGCAATCAGTTTTAAGTCGTAAGTTCTTTAAAAATCTTGTTCCTGCTCCTAATCATACTCAGCACAACGGAAACCGGAGACCGGAGATCGCCGTGCCTGCCTCGTCAAAGTCAGTCAGAGCCTGATAAACCGGGTAAACCGGCAGGCAGGGAAAAGCTTTTCCTTACTCATACTCTTACTTTTACTCTTGTTCTTACAAGAAAATTTTGAATGATTGTTTGTCCTGCAAAATCGCCGGACTCTTTTCTTACTCTGGAAACTTACTCTTACTCTTGTTCATCAATGACCGCTGACTGGCTTACAATGACTGCTGACTGCCTCACAAAGGATGCTAATAGGTTTACAGTGACCGCTGACAAGCTTTAATTTTTGGAGTGGAGTGAAGAAAAAATAATAAAATGAGAAATATTTCGTTGATTTTAGGACTGTTATTGATTAATTTAAGCCCTACTACGTTGGATAAATTTTTTTTATTTATTGAGGTTTTAATGTCTAAAGCAAAAATGGTTGTAGTTTTATTTATTTCAGTGTTCCTTATTAGTTGTTCTTCTTATTTAACAAGGTATAGTTTTAAAACTGCTGTTAAAAATTCCAAAAGTGAAAAGTTAATATATCAAGAGAAATTATTTGGTAGATATAACCATTATTTTGAAAATGATGATTTTAAATTATATATGGATATAGAACCCTACGCCATAAATTTTCAATTACAAAATATATCAGAGAAACCAATAAGAATAATTTGGGATAGTATAAGAGTAGTTTTAGATTATGAACGTATATATAAAATATCAAAAAATCTAAAAAATTATTCTGATGATTTTTTAGAAATTAATTGGCAGATAAAGAAAGATTTTATTTTTTGTTCATTCAAGAACAAAACGCAAAATAAAATGTTATTTGAAAAGGATGGCAGTTTAATTAAGATCGGTGAAGAAATTCGATATAATATTTCGGATTTAACAAAAAGCAAACAAGATAAATTTTCTGAAATTAGTTGGCAAATTAAAAAGGATACTATCTTGTGCTTAATCGCGAATAAAACGCAAAATAAAATGTCATTAGAAAAGGATAGCGGATTCGTAAAAATCGGTGAAGATATTCGTTATGACATATCAGATTTATCAAAAAATAATAAAGATAAATTTGCTGAAATTGATTGGGAAATTAAAAAAGATACTATTTTATGCATTATCAAGAATAAGACAAAAAACAAAATGTTATTTGAAAAAGATAGTGGTTATGTGAAAATTGGAGAAGAAGTTAGGTACGATAATTTGGCTGTACCCTTTGAAAATTATAAAGATGATTTTATTAAGATTAACTGGTCAGTTTTTAATGATAGTGCAAGTATAACTTTGTTAAACCTTTCTAAATATGCTTACGAATTATTTGAAGATGATGGGAGAATATGCTTCAATAAGTCAAAAGAGTTTCGTGTTATACATAAAAATTTAAAACAAGAAAAGCTTATTTTACCTGATAGTAATGACAAAGAATATAATGATATTAGAAAAATTATTGAAATGCAAAAAAGTGATAGTTCTTATACAATCCGTCCTTCAATTATATTGCCACATGCAATTTATAGCGATGAAATTGCATCAATTAATAATTCTTTTTATCCATATAGCGCTAATAATAAAGATGAATTGGAATTTTTATCAAAAGGTTTTATAAATTCTAAAATGATGCTCATAATACCTATTTGTATTGATAACGAAATAAAATATTATAATTTTCCATTTATCATAAATGGCTGTCAAATACTGAAAAGAAACTAATTTTCAAATAGAGGGGAAATATTTTCCCCCAACTTAAAAACATCTTAATTTGGCAGTATCAAAAGACCTGTAGTGTTTGAACTTTCAATAATTGAATTTGGATTGAAATCAAATTCCTAATTTACTTTAGTATTCCCCCCTTCTGCCAGAGCGCACTCTGGCAGCAAAGGAAAAAATCAATTCTTGAAATTATTCATTAGATTTTGAAACATCGGCATCGACGGAAGACTTGCTTAATTTCTGCCAGTTAAACCCCTAAAGCCCAACGTCATATAGTTAAGCAATATATAGCTCTTATTATTTTAAAAATCATCAGGCTTACTTATTGCTCTTAAATGGTTTTATCGAACTTGTGAACTGTATGGTTTGAGGAATGGTTTGATATTTATTAATCACCCCAATTGCCGTGCATCCTACACCAGTTGTTTGGTAGTCGAAATTAAATGTTACACCATCCGATTTGATCAGTTGATATGTGTATTTTGCCTTTGACAAATTTTCGGTGCTGTAATTATAGCAATTAAAATTAAATGGTTCTGTTGCTGAAAACTCAATTCCGATTCCTTGAGTATTTGTCAGTCGCACATAGCGGTTGTCGGTGCGCAAGCCACAATCCTGAGGAATCAAATAAGGTACAAACATCGCATCAACTTTGGACTGATACTGCCCAATACGATAGCCGGTTTTGCGGTCGGGATAATTCTCCTGCGGCCCGCGTCCAAACCATTCTACATTTTGCATTTGGTTATCGAAAACCCATTTTGTTCCGATGCGTGGCAACGACACGGGCATTTTTCCATTCGGATTAATCGTGTGCTGTAAACTAATTTCACCGTCGGGCGAAATCGTATAAATCATCTCATTTTCGAATCCGGCATTGCCTGCATTTCCAAAAAGAGCAATTTCACGAATACTGACAATTACATTTTCAGCTTTATTTTCAACCCGAAATGATTCGAGTTTTGACTTCATTTTATCCAGACCGATGGAATACCATGAAGTGGCAACCATCCTTCCGTAACCCTCGGTTCTAGGAAATACAGTAACCGAATAAGTGGTCCAGTCGTCCTGTTCATTCGCCAGAGGGGCACGCCAAACATTGAGTTGCGCTCCCTGTTTGAGCAATTCTGTACCCATAAATTTCATTGAATGCAATTGTCCATCGGCTTTATTAAAAGTATAATCGAAATTTACTCCGGATACAATCAAATGTTGCTCATTATCTGTAACTTTTAAAGGATTGGTCTGATGCTGTTCCAATTTTTTATCGTCAGGAACAATCCATGGCATTTCCAATTGATCCCAACACAGTTCAAAGCCCTTCGGCGCCCATTGTGTCTCTTCTTTCGAATGAAAACTAACTGTTGTCAAATAGGTTGCACCGACTTTTAGCTGAGGTTTTGTGATAGGAAGAACGTAGATTTTTTTTGCTTCCGGTGCGACATCCACCTCCAATTCTCCGGTAGCAATCGAGATTCCATTTTCTTCCAAATTCCAACGTGCTTCAAAGGCATTCGTATTGGTAAAAAA
>JAAYAN010000090.1 GCA_012719345.1 Ignavibacteria bacterium
TACTTTCCGAAAAAGACGTTAAAATAGATGAAAGTAAGTTCAACGGAGTTCAAATAATTGCAAAAGAAAATATAAAGGTTGACGATTGCCTGTTTAATTATCCTTCATTTATTAAATTGGATGTTGTTACCGAAAATAAAGAAGAAATAGATAGTAAAATTGAAATTATAAACTCTGTTATTAATGGATATATTTTACTTACAAATACTACTACCGGAATGAGCGGGAATAATTCGATTATCAGGATTGATGAAAGCAGCAGGATACAGGGTTTGGTTTACTCCGAGAACAGACTGGAATTGCACGCGCCTGTTTACGGTGTTGTTTATACATATAATTTTTGGAATTACGTTAAACCCACGGAGTACATCAATTGGCTTATAAATACGCATATAATGCGCGATTCTTTAGATTTTAAATTTTTGATGCCAATTGGTTTTTACAAAGAAAATGATTTAGAAATATTAAAAACTGTTTGGTTGTATTAAGAATGAGAGTAAAAGCAAGAGTAAGAGTAAGAGTAAAAAAAAGGATTATTGAAAGAAAATGCTATGTTACATTTCTTCAATCATCCGGTTTTTCGATGATTGAAACTCTTGTAGCAATTCTTTTACTCGGGATAATTTCAAGTTTGTTTATCATATTTTTTAACGATATATTTTCAAATCCTAAAATTTTTCTTAAAGGTAAAGCTCTCAATGCCGCAAATGAGGAAATTAATTATTCTTTAGCTCATAAATCAGCCGGCGATACATCCTACTTTTCTGAAAACGGAGTATTATTTATTTCACGAGAGATAGAAATTATTGAAAATATTCGTAAAGTTGAGGTTAAGGTCTTATTTCACGATCAAAATACGGAATTGACAAAGCTAACGGTAGAGGATAAGTTTGAAAATTAACGGCAATAACGGCTTTACTTTAATTGAAGTTCTGGTTGGAATAAATTTATCGTTTATCGCGGTAACAATTATGGTTATGTTTTTTCTTTTTGCATACAAATACATATTTTCTGTTACAAAAAATGCGGAGATGCAGTCCGAAACCGAGAATTTTATTTACCTGACAGGACAAATAATTAACCGGGCTGATAAAACTGACTATATTGAACATAACGAGAGCCGGATTATTGTTACAGACAAAAATGACACCCTTTATATAGAACCGGGAAAATTAAACTTAAAAAAACTGTTTATAGTTGATGCAGAAGAATATAATATCCTCATTTCGAACAGTAAAGGCGCACAAATTAATATTTCGTATCCTAAAGAAAAAATAGTTTACGGCAAATTTGAATTACCGGATATTAATTATATGTGCATCGAGTTTTTATCAAGCGGAAAGAAGTACAAACATCGTTATTTTTATCAGCAAAACTCTACAGCCGGTTTCAATAATATCGGGGATAATTAGTGTTTTCTAAAATATCAAAAAAGGAAATATTGGAATTTACGCGGGTGTTAAGCCTTCTGATTTATTCAAGATTATCAATTATCAACTCAATCGAATTGATACTCACCCAAACAAAAAATAAATCTTTTAAAATTATCCTGAAAAAGATACTGACCGATATAAAATCCGGCGTTTCATTTTCCAAAAGTTTAGGGAAGCACCCGCAGATTTTTTCAGATATTTATATTGCAAATATTACTGTTGCAGAAGAAACAGGCAGACTTGCAGAAGTCTTAACTGAGTACACAAGCTTTCTGGAAAAAATGGATTCATTGAAAAAAAAAATTACTCAGGCGGCAAGATACCCGCTGCTTGTAATTATTGTGGCTTTGGGCGTGCTGTTTTTTATGATGTTTTTTCTTATTCCTACATTTGAAGGATTATTTAAATCGGTACAGGCTCAGCTGCCGCCGCTTACTTTTTTTTTGTTGGAAACAAGCAGATTGTTTACTGATAATTATATTTTATTTATAATTGTATCGGTTCTTTTATTTTTTTTGGTCAGATTTCTTTTTAAAAATGCCGGATTTAAGGAAAGTGTAATTGACCCGTTTCTTATTAAATTTCCCCTTGTCTCAGGAATGTATAAGAATAACACTTTGGCGAGATTTTCATTGAGTATGGCAATATTATTACAAAGCGGGGTTACTTTTTTGGAAGCGCTTAAAATATCTAAAAATATTAGCCCAAACAGCATTTTTAAAAAAGAAATTCGAATGCAGATAAAGAATATAATGAAGGGGGAAAATTTCTCAACTGTCAAATCAAAATCAGATTTTTTTGATTCTACTTTTCTTAGGATGATGGCGGTTGGAGAAGAGAGTTCCGAACTTGATAAAGTTTTTTTTCTTATGAGCAATTATTACGGCAAGGAATTCGATCATCAGCTCGACAATATTTCTTCACTTATTGAGCCGGTATTAATTATTTTTGTAGGGTTGATAGTTGCAATTATTCTTGTCGGTATGTATCTGCCGATGTTTGAAATAATTAATTATATGGGTGTGTAAATGTCAAAAAAGTTTTTCATACGGCAGGATGGATTTTCGCTAACCGAGTTGATGGTTGTTTTAGTGATAATCGGCGTTCTGGTGCTTTTAGCTCTCCCCCGCTTAATGCCGGTAGTTAACAAAGCAAAAGCTACAGAAGCAAAACTTGGGTTAAAACAAGTGTATATGCTTCAAAAAACCTATAAATTTGAATTTGATAAATACTCCGATAACTTGCAGGAAATAGGCTTTGAACAGGAAAAGCTGATTACAGACGGCGGAACCGCGAGATATATAATTGAAATTGAGAATGCCGATTTGAAAAATTTCAGAGCTACCGCTACAAGCCGTGTTGATTTTGATGATGACGGAGTTTTTAATGTTTGGGAAGTTACTCAAGAAGGAATTGTAAAAGAAATAGTTCCGGATTGACTTAAATGTTTTTTGAGTTATTGATAATTTGTTTGTTCTCGCTTGCTTTAGGAAGCTTTAGTAATAACTATGTTTCTTCCTTTTTGAATGAAAGCAAACCTGATTTTTTGCGTTCTTTGTGTTTTTGCGGTAAAGAAAAATTAATTATTTACGATTTAATGCCGATTTTAAGTTTTTTTTTGCTAAAAGGAAGATGCCGATTTTGTAATAATAAGATACCTTCCCGTTATTTAGTTGTCGAAATTGCGGCATTATTTTGCGGGTTAACTTCCTTTTACTTAAACGGTTATACTGCGGTTACTTTTTTGCAGACTTTTATTCTTGTTCTTTTTGTAAACATTGCAGTTATAGATTTAAGGAAATTAATAATTCCAAATTTACTGGTAGCTCTATTATTTATTTCCGGTGTAATTATAAATTTCCTTGAATCAGATTTTGGTTTGATAAATATTTATTCTGGGGTTGCATCGTTTTTTGTTTTTATTTTGATAAAAGTTTTAGGGAGTAAGTTGACTGGAAAAGAAATTATAGGGATGGGTGATATAAAATTAATTACTGTTTTATTTACAATAACAATCTTCCCTGTTTCGCTGATCGGACTTTGGATTTCATCTGTAACAGGTATAGCCGGGTTTTTTATAACGAACAAATTCTCAGTTCAAAAAAATGAAGGGAAAATACCGTTTGGTTTTTACCTTGCCATCACTTACAGCGTAATAATGCTATTTGAATATCAAATTCACGAAAAATATCTGGAGCTGATTTACTTTTAATTATGAAAGAAAAAATCAAAATATCGAATGATTTATTACAAATAATCCCGAAACAGAAATTATTTGAATACAATATTCTTCCTCAAAAGGTTGAAGATAATTCACTATATATTTCAACTCCAGATAAAAACAATCAAAGATTATTTAATGAGTTGAAGTTTCTAACAGGTTATCGAATAATCGCCGATGAACTGCCTGCGGATTTAATCCTCGATTCACTTTATAAATTATTTCCGGAACAGCAGAAAAAAGAAAACTCCGGGAAAGATAAATCATTTCCAAACGGAATCAGCGAAAGCTCTACAATCGATTTTGTAAATCAAATCATTTCAAGCGCTATTAAAACCGGAGCCAGTGATATACATTTTGAAGTGCTTGAAGAAACTGCGCGTATAAGATTCCGTATTGACGGTCATTTGAGAGAAGCTTATTCAATCAGTAAAGATAAAAGCCCTTCTATTGCTAGCAGATTAAAAATAATGGCAAATCTTGATATTTCCGAAAAACGGCGACCGCAGGACGGGAGAATCCGTTTTGAGTATGAAAAAAATTATATTGATATCCGTGTATCAAGTTTGCCTACAAGCTTCGGTGAAAAAATTGTTCTCAGAATTCTTGATAAAACTCAATTAAGGCTTGATCTTGAAAAACTTGGATTAAACAGAAATCAAGTTGATATTTTGAAAAGAAATCTGCATTTACCCTACGGTATGATTCTGGTAACCGGACCAACCGGAAGCGGCAAAACAACTTCACTATATGCGGCTCTTCAGCATATCCATACTATTGATAAAAACATAATGACAGTTGAGGACCCGATTGAATACAATCTTTCGGGTATAAACCAATGTAACGTTAAAAGCGATATTGGATTTGACTTTGCAAGCGCTCTCCGCTCTTTCCTGCGGCAGGATCCGGATATAATAATGGTTGGAGAAATACGGGATAAAGAAACAGCGGAAATTGCAATTAGAGCATCGCTTACAGGACATTTAGTTTTCAGCACTCTTCATACCAACGACTCTGTTTCGTGTATTACAAGATTAATTGATATGGGAATAGAACCATTTCTTGTCGCTTCATCTGTTAGGTTGGTTGTCGCTCAACGATTAGTTCGTAAATTATGTTCATGCAAAAATGAAGTTAACAATGATCCTTTTCTTGAGAAAAATGGGATTAGTACAGGATTTATAAAAAATGGATGCCCAAAATGCAATTATACCGGGTATTCAGGAAGAGTTGCATTATTTGAGCTTTTAGAAATTAACAATAATCTATCTTCCTTGATTTCGAAAAATGCCACAGAAAGTGAAATTAGAGAAGAAGTTGGAATACACGGATTCAGGACGCTCCGGGATTCGGGAATGGAAAAAATTAAAGACGGAATTACATCTTATGAAGAAGTGCTTAGAGAAACGTTGCTGTAAAACAATTTATAATGTAAAATTTATAATGTATAAATTTAGGTTGCTGTTATTAGGGTTATTTGTTTCTTTCTACAGTTTAAATTATTCGCAAAGCAGCGATTCATTAAATCTTCCCCCGAATAGTTACAACAACATTCCTTCTCTAAATTTTAAAGATACAGACATCAAAGACATCGCAAGAGCTATTGCTTTTGAATATAAGACAAATGTTATGGTCGAAAATTCAATTACCAATAAGGTTTCAATTGCATTATACGATGTATCGGTATTTCAGGCTTTGGAAATACTTGCACGCGATAACGGACTTGAATTCGCGTATGATAAAAGTCGTTTTTTTATAAAAACTGTTAAAGAAAAGATACCTCCTCCTCCGCCATCACCCGATCCGATTATTGAATTTTCCTCTGAAAACGAAAAAATATCTATTGAAGCTGACAATGTGAATATTTCAAAACTGGTAGCAGAATTAAGAAAAAAGACTAAAAAAAACTTTTTAATGTCGCCGGGCTTATCCGGGAAAATTACAGGAGAACTTAAAAGTATTCCATTTGAGACAGGGCTTAAAAATATCCTTCAAAATAATGGATACTATTTCAATCTAAAAGATTCTATTTATTATATCTCTCAATCGGCATATTTTTCAAGCGTAGAACCTCAAGCAAAAAATAAGTCTCCATATTGGGTAAGCGCACAAGATAACAAAGTAACTATTGATGTTACTAATGCTGATATTGGGAAAATCATCGACGATATTTCTAATCAGCTTGATTTGCAAGTTATAAAATTAGCAGAGCCGAGATCGAATATTACTATTAAATGCAGAAATGTTGATGTTAAGCAGGCGTTTAACTATTTGTTTAAAGGCTCCAAGTTTTCATTTTCAATTGATAATAACACTTATATAATTGCTGAAAGCGGGTCAAAAAATGTTGAGAATCTCCGTATGTTTAATCTTAATTTTCTTAGAGCCGAAAATGTTAAAGAACAGATCCCTCAATCGCTCACTCAGGATATCGTTATTCAAACCTCGACGGAACATAATGCAATAATTCTAATCGGTTCTAATGAAAATGTTCATAAACTTGAAATGTATCTATCTGAAATTGATAAACCGGTACCTCAGGTTTTAATTGAAGCAATTGTAGTTGACTACAATTTAACCAATATGTTTAAGATGGGAATGAAGGCAGGAACATTTAATACTGAAAATCCTGATATTAGTTTTAATAACGATTCCTGGTTCCCAGGATTAGATGTAACAGCAAGCGGAAAGGGAATTAATAATTTACTTAAAAACATAGGTACCCAAAATGTTTTTGGAAAGGACATTAACTTTGGCAAGTTAGGTAAACTTCCTGATAATTTTTATGCAACTCTCAGTTTTTTGGAAGAAAATGATTTGGCAAATATTAAATCACGTCCTATTCTTGCAACAATAAATGGTCAGCCCGCATCATTAAAAGTCGGCGAAACTCAGAATTATGTATTTAAGGACATACAGCCGATAACTAATCAATACAGCAGTTCATTTATTGAAAAAGAGAGAATTGAAAAAGTTGATGCATTTGTTACATTTGAAATTACGCCCTGGGTTGGAACACAAGGAGAATTAACCTTAAAAATCAAACCTGCGTTCCAAAGTTTTGATGAACCGTTAGACTCTGATGAAAGAGTAATTCCTGCAGTTAGAACAAAATCTTTTGAATCGATTGTTAAAATAAAAGATGGAGAAACAATTGTGCTTGGCGGATTGATACAAGACCAGGTTACAAATATTAACAGCAAGTTTCCTATTCTTGGCGACATCCCTTTACTGGGTGAACTATTCACATATAAAAATAAAGTTGTAAGCAACAGAGAACTTATTGTATATATTACTCCGCATATTTTTTACGGAGACGACCTTAGTTATCAATACTTTAATTATTCCGAAGAGAAATAAAGTATGAATTGTTTTTTAATCATTGAATCATTATTCTTTTCGGTGAGAATTGAATACTAATTTTCTGAAAAATATTAGTCTGCTTAAACTTTCCGGCATACGAAAAATAATCGTTTCGGATGTTCATCATAATTATATCAGATTAACTTATTTCGAAAATAAGGCAAATCCCTTAGCAATAATCAACAAAGATAATCTAAAGTCGTTTTCTGTTATTGCAAACGGTTTTTATAATTTCACTTCCGGAGATTCTGAGATTAAAGATATTTTTCAAGAATTTCTTAAACAGAATAAAATATTGGAAGAAGAAGTTTATTTAATTATCGGGATTAATGATTACAGACTTAATCTTTTAACAATTCCAAGCGATACAGAAGATATTGACTTATGGTTCCTTGAAAATTCATCGCGTTTTTTACCCGAAGGCCGACCCGCTGATGAATTCGTCTATTCGTATGAAAGAATAAGAGAAATTGAAGATAAGACTGAATTTGCAGTTGTTGTTACACGGAAGGATTATGTATTAAAATTAATTGATTCCCATAATTATAAAAATTTAATATGCATCTCGCCAACACAACTCTCGCTTACTTGTAAAGGCATTGCGGATGGGAAAAAGATATTACTTGATTTTCTGCCTGATAAAACCGGATATATCCAAATTGATGAACAATTAAAAATAATTTCGGGAGAAATTTATAAATCAATTTTTAATAATGATTATTCGGAAATTGAAACGGACCAATTAGAAAGTTGTATTAATGAAATCAGCGAAATAATTAAACCTGTACAAAGCAAAACTGAATCTGCCGAACTTTCTTGCTACATCTCAATAAAAGACCAATATCTTAAAAATGTTAACGACAAAATATCTTTCTGGAACAGTTTTATAAAAATCAACCCGGATACTGGAAACACTGCTTCCAACGATATAGCTTCAATTCTTCTGTTGAATAAAGTATTTACCAAGATTGATGATATTATAAATTTTCTTCCGGCTGAAAAAAACTTAACAAACCGTGAAACAATAGAAAAAAAAGCCGCGATGAATAGTATTCTTGCTTGCGGAGGTTTTATAATTGCATTTTTGCTGATATTAACCATTTTCGAATTTATTATATCCTCAAGAATACAGGATGATCAGGATAGTGTTGTAGATTTTGAGGCAAAAAGTTTAATGGTTTCAAAATTGGAAAAAGAACAAGCATTGTTGCAAGCTAATTTAAGTCTTCTTAACAGACTTAAAACGAACAAAATCAATCAGCCAGGTTTCTTAAAAAACCTTAGCGAAATTGTAAATGAAAATACTTGCCTAACAGAAGTCGCACTGCAATATAAAGGAAACCAGACGATTCTTGAATTAAACGGATTAGCATACGGACAGCAGGATATTAATCAGCTGATGAGCAATATGGAACAGAAAAATTGTTTTAATGATGTGCGCTTGATTTTTTCGAACTCGGTTAAAACTGAAAAGTTAAATATAGATAAACCGGTTAATGAAAGTGAATTATTTAACTTTAAAATTACCTCGGGATATTATGAAATTCAGAAATAGCAAATGGCGCAATCTGGTTATTCTTGCGGTTTCTTTTTTTGTTTTAATCCTGTTTGCTGAAGTAATTCCCCGTTCCAGCGATATTATTGTTAACATTTCCGAGTGGATTACTCAATCAAATAAGATAGGTAATTTGAAAGAAACGGAAAACAAACTTGGCATTCTTACAATTAAAAATAATAAGCTTAAATCCCAAATAAACTCAATCGTTTCCGATTACGAGGAAAACAAAAATATTTCCTCAGTATTAAATGAGCTGAATAGTATTGTTGCAGAAAATAATGTAAAGTTGGTTAACATACATCCTGAAAACATTGTAAAAAAAAATAATTTATGGCTTCAGCCGATGGAAATAAATGTGGAATCAGGTTACAACGAGCTTTATAATTTTGTAAGAACATTAGAATTCTCGAATAAAGTAATAGTGGTAAAAGATATTCATATAATCCCTGAAAAAATACAGAGCAGTAATTTAAAATCGACTATTAGAATTGAGGTTTATCTTAATCTGTGACATCTGCTAATAAAAATAAAATGTTACCAATTCTTATATTTGCAGTTCTGCTTATATGGGGAATTATTGCATACAAGATAATTGATTATTACTTTTTATTTTCTGATAACGAACCCGAAATAATTACAGAAAATCCTGTTGAAAAGAAACGGAAATTGAATAAAATTGAAAATAATGATAATTCTTTATTTACAGAATCTATTGAAAGAAATCCATTTAGTTTTGCCGAAAAAACAATAGTACAGGAAAAACCGGTTGATTATATTCCAGCGCCTGTTATTCAAAGAGAAATTATCGATTTTACAATTAATGGTGTAATTACCGGAAGCGGAAGAAAATTAGTGATTTTGGAGGACAAAACTAATAATTCAACACAATTCCTGCGCGAAAAAGAAACTTATAAAATGATAAAAATTATTAAAATTGAGGAAGGACAAGTTAAGGTTAAAATTTACAATGGAACAAGAGATATAGCTGTCCAGTAAAATGTTCTTTTATATATTCAATACTCATAAAAGTTACTTTGACCGCTCCCGATTTCGCTTACGCTTATCGGGACAGGCTGCTAACGCCTATCCGTCAAATGTTCGGCAAGTCGAACAGCTGTATCTCCGCTTCGCTACCAAAAACCACCGAACGAAGATTTATTTTTAATACCTAAACTTACTAATAAATGATAATGGCATTCTGATTTCTAAAGTTTCTCTTTAGAAATATCAGTTTTGCA
>JAAYAN010000091.1 GCA_012719345.1 Ignavibacteria bacterium
AAGCAATTTCATACTGAGAATTCTTTTTCTGAAATTTCTCTTGTCGAATTTTAAATCATAAATAGATTCGTAAAGACTTTGAAGCTGGGTTAGCGTAAACTTTGATGGCAGCAACTCAAAACCAACCGGTTTATGCCTTACAAGCTGCCTTAAAGTTTTTAGAGCTGTTTCAAGAATTTCCAAATGATCAAAAGGCATTTCAGGTAAATTTTTAACAGGATACCACTTGACTTCTTTTGTTTCGCTGCCGGGTTTAAGCGTGTGTTTATCGGGATTGATAAGCGCAAAATAAGAAATTGTTATAACTCTTCTGCCCGGATATCTTTCAACTTTCCCGAATGTATGAACTTGTTCAAGGTAGATATTTTTAACATTACTGGTTTCTTCCAGAATTCGCAGCGCCGAATCATCAATATTTTCATCCTGTAAAATAAAACCGCCCGGAAGAGCCCATTTCCCTTCTTCAGGGGAAACTTTCCGTTTTATCAGCAAAACCTCAAGTATGCTATTTTCGTAACCAAAAACTACACAATCTATTGAAAGATTTTGTATGACTTTATCTGCACTATGCGACATTTATTTTTTTCGTAATTTTATTTATCTTATTGTAATAAATACACTATCTAAGTATATTTATTTTAAAAAAACGAATCAAATTTTTTATTACTTTATTACAGAATAAGATGAAATTGTTTGAATATTACTTAATTTTTTGTTCAATTAGAATTTTCTTTTCACAATTAGTTTTCTATTTTTTCGGAAATTGTGATGTGACTTTATTGGTATTCAGAAAATTATGCTTCACTGCAAATAAAGGAGAATATTGTGAAAGTTGTTACATTTGGTGAAATTATGCTTCGTTTAGCTACCCCGGGTTATCAAAGATTTTCGCAGGCAAAGAATTATGAAGCGGGTTTTGGCGGAGGAGAAGCAAATGTTGCTGTTTCACTTGCAAATTTTGGAATTAATACTGAATTTGTAAGCCGACTTCCGGAAAACGATATTGGCGAAGCCTGTCTTATGGAGTTAAAAAAATACGGCGTAGGAATAAATCATATTTTGCGCGGCGGAACACGTCTTGGCATTTATTTCCTTGAAAAAGGAGCGGTTTCCCGGGGAAGCAATGTAATTTACGATCGCGCAAATTCATCAATATCCGAAATAAAACCCGGAATGATTGATTGGGATAATATTTTTGTTAACGCCGATTGGTTTCATTGGACAGGAATTACTCCTGCAACTTCGGAAGGAGCAGCCGAGGTATGCAAGGAAGCCATTAAAATTGCTGAGAAAAAAGGTGTTACTGTTTCGTGCGATTTAAATTTCAGAAGTAAACTGTGGAAATGGGGGAAAAAAGCAGTTGAAGTTATGCCTGAACTTGTTGAGAGCTGCAACATTCTTCTTGGCAACGAAGAAGATGCTGAAATGACTCTCGGAATTAAACCTGATGGTGTAAATATCAACGCTGCTCATATTGAATCGGAAGCATATCTTTCAGTTTCAAAAAACATAATTGAACAATATCCCCGTGTTAAAAAGGTTATAACAACTTTGCGATCTTCAATTAATGCCAATCATAATACTTGGTCGGGTGTTTTATATAACGGAAAAGATTTTTTTAAAGCTCCCGAATATAACATATCGCATATTGTTGACAGAATAGGCGGGGGCGATTCTTTTATGGCAGGTTTAATATACGGATTGCTAAACTTTAAAAACGATGACCAAAAAGCATTAAATTTTGCCGTTGCAGCCTCTTGTTTAAAACATACAATAGAAGGTGATTTTAACTTAGTTTCGGTTCGGGAAGTTGAAAAACTTATGTATGGCGATTCATCCGGTAGAGTGATGAGATAATTTTTATAAGATATGATTGTGTATAAGTTACAAACAAGTATTATATTAGCAACAATTATAATTGAATATTAGTCGGCTAAATAAGTAATTGAATAAATATGATAAATAAAAGAAATGATAAAATAAGAAACTGGATAAAATATTTTACGGTAATATTACTTGCGCTTATACTTATTCCGGGTTGCAACAAAAACCAGCATAAAGTAATTAAACTTGCACATGCACTCGATACAAGTCATCCGGTTCACGAAGCAATGGAATTTATGGCGAAAAAGATTTCAGAAAAATCAAATGGTCAGATTGAAGTTGAGATTTACCCTAATCAGCAATTAGGAACTGAAGGTCAATGCTTGGAACTTGTACAAGTCGGGGTAATAGAAATCACAAAAGTTTCTGCAGCTGTTATGGAAGGGATTGTCCCTGAATTTACGATTTTTTCACTTCCTTATTTGTTTAAAGATAAAGAACATTATTTCAACTCTCTTGATGGAGATGTAGGCGAGGAGTTGTTGTTATCAGGCGAAGAATATTGGCTAAGGGGACTTTGTTACTATGATGCCGGAAGCAGAAGTTTCTACAGTACAAAAAAGATGATCCGTAAACCTTCGGATCTGAAGGGGATGAAAATTAGAGTTATGCAGAGTAATACTGCAATTGAAATGATAAAAATTCTGGGTGGCTCAGCTACACCAATTTCCTGGGGTGAACTTTACACTGCACTTCAAAGCGGAGTTGTTGATGCTGCCGAAAATAATCCGCCAAGTTTTTATTTATCACATCATTATGAGGTATGTAAATATTATTCATTGGATGAACATGCATCTATTCCTGATATTCTGGTAATTAGCACCAGGTTTTGGAATGAACTTAGTGATCAGGAAAAGATCTGGATAAAAGAAGCTGCAATTGAATCATCTCAATATCAAAGAAAACTTTGGGCTGAATCAGAAACAAATGCTATGAAAGAACTTGAGAAAGCCGGAGTTGAAATTTTTCATCCTGATAAGGAACTGTTTATGAAAAAAGTTGAACCAATGTATGATAAATATAAAGATAATAAAAAGGTTTATGGGCTAATTGAAAAAGTAAAGGGTGTAAAAAATAACGATAAACTAAAACCAAATAAAAACAATTATGAAAATTAGATCATTGATTGATAAAACACTGGAATTCTTACTAATATTATTTTTAAGTGCTCTTGTTATTGATGTAATCTGGCAGGTTTTTTCAAGATATATACTTAATTCCCCGAGTTCTTTTACAGACGAATTAGCCAGAGTGCTTCTTATATGGGTTGGCATACTCAGCTCGGCTTACGCCACTGGGAAAAAAATGCATCTGGCAATAGATATACTCTTGAACAAACTCAACGCAAAAAACGTGAAACTTGCAAATATTGTTATTAATCTGTTAGTAGCAGCTTTCGCATTGACTGTTATGGTCATTGGCGGAGGGAATCTCATTTATATACTTCTTAAACTAGGCAATATAACTCCTGCCCTTTCACTGCCTATGGGATATCTTTATTCAGTCATTCCAATCAGCGGAATGCTTATTATATATTATTCCCTTTATGATATATTTTCAGAAAATACTACTGAAGAAACATTGCAATCATCTGAGAATCCTTCGGATTTAGCGAGACAATCAATAGATTAATAAAGAGAAAAAAATGGAAGCTGTAAGTATTATTGTATTAGTTGTAAGTTTTTTAATTCTTCTTTCAATTGGTGTTCCTATCGCTTATGGATTAGGAATATCAGCTGTACTAACTTTATTAATCAGTGTCGATTCTTTAGCTACGTTTACAACTTTGGCACAAAGAATGGCTACTGGATTAGACAGTTTTACGCTTCTTGCAATACCATTTTTCATTTTAGCCGGTCAGCTAATGAATCACGGCGGAATAGCAATACGTCTGATTGACTTCGCTAAAGTTCTTGTGGGCAGACTTCCAGGCGGTATTGCTTTTGTTAATATCGTGGCTAATATGCTTTTCGGTTCAATTTCAGGTTCTGCCGGTGCTGCAGCTTCCGCTATTGGTGGATTTATGGCTCCTATAATGGAACGCGAAGGATACCCACGAACATTCGGTGTAGCTGTAAATATAACATCCGCAACAACAGGTTTAATTATTCCTCCAAGCAATATATTAATAGTCTATTCCCTTGCCAGCGGAGGCGTATCTATTGCAGCGCTTTTTATTGCCGGGTATGTACCGGGAATACTAATGGGTTTGGCGTTAATGCTAGTTGCGGGATATTATTCCAAAAGATTCGGAATCAGCGTTTCTGAAAAAGTGACTTTTAAATTCGCCTTTTTGAAATTCGTACAGGCTTTGCCAAGTCTGTTATTATTATTTATTGTCATTGGGGGAATAATAGCCGGAGTATTTACAGCTACCGAGGCGTCAACAATTGCAGTTCTTTATTCCCTGATACTCGCTTTTATTTATAAAGAGATAACTTGGAAAGATTTGCCAAAAATATTTTTAAGTACAATTGGTACAGTCTCAATTGTTATGCTACTGATCGCAACATCAATAGCTTTATCTTGGGTATTATCATTCGAAAACATTCCCCAGGAAATAAGTGCAGCACTTCTTGGGTTTAGTGATAATATTATTGTCATAATCCTCATTATTAATATGATTCTCCTTTTTATTGGGATATTTATGGATATGACTCCTGCTGTTTTAATTTTTACACCTATATTCCTTCCTATATTACAGCAGTTTGGTTTTGATCCTATACATTTTGGTATAATAATGATTATGAATCTTTGCGTTGGTTTATGCACTCCTCCGGTAGGGGCTGTTTTATTTATCGGATGCAGCGTAGCCAATGTAAAAATTGAACAAGTAATAAAACCATTGCTCCCTTTCTTCGCGGCAATGATAATAACACTACTTCTAGTTACATATATACCTGAATTAAGTCTTTGGCTTCCAAGAATTTTTGGATTTTAATTTAAATTGAAGTAATACCAAATTTAAGAAAATAAAAACGGGGGATCAGTTCTTATTTCCCTCATAAAAACAAAGTATTAAAAAATCTTTGCGATTTGATACCCTTTTGGTTAATTTCATTTTGTATAATTCAGAACAATACTTCTAAATTCAAATTTATCCATTGCCTTTTACGGTGCATACGGAAAATCCAAACTCATATAATATTCCAATGGGTTATCTGGTTTTTCAAATCCATCAGGTATTTGCCTTTTTGAAAATGTTTGGAAATATTGTACACAGGCATTTCTCCACCATGATGAAACCATCCCCATTCAGCGTTACATTTATAGGCGGTAGATGCAGAGCGGCATTTCTCCACCATGATGAAACCATCCCCCGCGCGTATTCCTTGTATCTGGAATCAGTATAATCGGGCAGACGATGCCAATCCCAAAGAGAAAATCCCGCATAACCTCTTTCCACTGTTCTATCGAGATTATCTCAATGATTCAATATTCTGTGAGAAATTTTCGGCATTTCCGAAATATTAAGATTTTCAACCGGCTGGTTTGTCTGCAGCAGACGCAAGAAATGAAAAACTCCGTATAGAACTCCGGCATCCTCGTTTGCAATAATATAAATTACTTTTTTGCCGTTTATCATCCCCGAAACTATTAAATAGCCTTCATTGCCCAAATTTTCCATCTTTCCGCAAATATCCAGCTGACTTAATATTTTAGAATCGGAATATTTCGAGGCAACAATAATTCCGTCTTCTTTAATTTCGTTTACTCGTTTTATTTTTTTTCCAAGAAGACCTTCCAATCCTTGCTCAAGTTCGCATGCTGCAGTTTTTAAAATTCCGGCATCCCTTTCAATATAGATTCCCTTTATATTTTTTTCGCAGTATTCAATTAGTCTTGCATCTTTAATTTTATCATATTTCAGCCATAACCTGTAACCGTCATCAGCAAACAGCAGGTTAAAAATAAAAAAGAGCAATAGAATATTTTTCATATTCTCCTCGTTTTCTGGTTAAAATTGATTCTCGGATTTGATTATTTTAAAATTTCTTTATGTTTTTCCGAAATAAATCTTTCGCGGGAACTTGCGTGAATTTTACAATTTTTTGCTTTGCTCCATTGTAAAATTTCGTCGGGTCTAATTAAAATCTTTACTACATTAAAACCTTCTTTTTCGAAAAATAATTTAGTACTTAACGCTTTTGAATACCATTCCTCAAAAGAATTTTCCATCTCATCAGAATCTTCTGATATTTTTCTTATTAAATCCCAGTCTTCTTTTTCGTACCAGGGTATTGTAAAATTTAGTTTTGCGCGCGCCATAATTTTCACCGGATTTTTACAGGCAATATATCAAAAGTTATTTAAACTGCATAAAAAAAATAACGAAAGAAAGCTAATTTTTAACTATTAAAGATAAAATATCATCGGGGTTTTCCACAGGCAGCGAACATTCATTTCCCTTGCATGCAAAAAACAAAAGTTTTCCGTCGGAAACTTTGTAATTTTTAAGATAAGGTATTCTGCTTAATAATTTATTGCTTTTTCTGTTAACATTTAAAATTATTGTATCTGGCTCTACATTCTTGTAAAGCTCATCTAATCTGCTGTGATTTTCAGATAAATGCAAATCTCCCGCAATTATAATTATATGCGGCATTTTCGAGCTTGATTTTATAGCTGAAAGAAAATGAGTGTAAAGAAAAGGATTTTTAGCTATGGTATCCGAAAATGCGTTCTTTAAATTATCGAATGAGTTTAGATATTTTTTTTCACCGGTTATCAGATAAAGCTTAAAAAGATTATTTAGATGGACAGAATTTCCTGACGGTATCGCTCCGTCATAAATAATTTTTTTTCTTACAATTACATCTGTAACTTTTTCGGATACAAAGAAATAGCCGCCTTCCTTCACATCCAGAAATTCACCTTCGAGTTTTTGCGTAAGGTCTATTGCAATAATCAAATATTCTTCATCAAATGTTGATTGATATAGTTCTATCATTCCCCAGATAAAGTAAGCATAATCATCAAGATTCCCGATAATTGCGCTCTCACCCTCACGGTATCGGTGAAAAATATCTTTTGTGTTAGAATCAAATAATTTTTCGAGGATAAATTCAGCCGATTTTATTGCAGAAATAATCATTTCCCTGCTGCCTAAAATTCTTCCTGCATAAGACAAAGCTGCAATCATCAATCCGTTCCAGTCTGTAAGAATTTTTTCGTCCCGCAAAGGACGTATTCTTTTTTCTCTGTAATCAAACATTTTTTGCAACGACTGGTTTGTTGTTCTCTTAAATTCTATTTCAGATAAACCGTATTTTTTCGCTATATCTTCATTTTCCGAATCGATATAGGGAATATTAAAACCGGTTAAAATGCGTGAACTTTCATCAATAAAGTTCCCTTCGTTTTTAATATTTAAGTAATTTTTAATAACCGCCGATTCTTTTTCGGTTAATATTAAATCGATTTCTGAAGAAGTCCATAAATAGAATAAACCTTCTTTACCTTCGCTGTCTGCATCTTCAGCCGAAAAGAAACCGCCTTCTTCCGAAGTCATATCGCGGATTACATATTCGAAAATTTCTTTGCAAGTCTGCTCGAATATTTTTTTCCCCTTTAACCTGAAAGCTTCGGCATAAGCCATTAAAAGCCCTGCCTGGTCGTAAAGCATTTTTTCAAAATGAGGAACAAGCCATTGACGGTCTGTTGAATATCTGTGAAACCCGTAACCAATCTGGTCGAATATTCCTCCATTCCTCAAAGATTTTAATGTTTTCTCAACTATTTCCGGATAAAATTCTAACAGGAAAAGAAGATTGTGAGGTGTTGGAAATTTCGGGGCATTTCCGAAACCGCCGAATTTTTCATCAAAATTCCTTTCGAAATGCATGGCTGCAGTTTTAATTATTTCTTCGCTTATTTCACTCTCTTTTGTGAAAACCTGATTTTGAAGATAAGATGTAATTTCATCGGCAGACTTATTTATTTCATCCCTGTTATGCGTCCATATTTCATTTACTTTTTGAGTCAGATCAATCATTCCTATCTTGTTATTCCGGGAATCTTTAGGGAAATATGTACCGGCAAAAAATGGTTTTTTTTCGGGAGTCATTATTACAGTTAAAGGCCATCCTCCGCTTCCGGTCATTATCTGGCATACAGTCATATAAATATGATCAAGATCAGGTCTTTCTTCCCTGTCAACTTTAACGCATACAAAATAATTATTCAACAGCTCTGCAACTTCTTTGTCTTCAAATGATTCTTGTTCCATTACGTGGCACCAGTGACAAGTTGAATAGCCGATAGATAAAAATACAGGTTTATCTTCCTTTTTTGCTTTAATAAAAGCTTCATCCGCCCAAGGGAACCAATCCACCGGATTATTTTTGTGTTGAAGCAAATAAGGGCTTTTTTCGTTAGCTAATCTGTTTTCCCGAAACATAAAATCTCTATTTATAATTAGATATGATCATTTGAATATAAGCTTAAGAAAGTAAAAATCAAACCGGAGTGGAAGCAAGCATTAATTTAAAAAAGTCTGCCGAATTTTTATTTTCTTCCTGTGTATATGCATTTATCAAATTATTTAATACTCTTCTTATAATCTGATTGGAATATGTTTTTGAACGTACTACTTTAATAACAGCTTCAACAGAATTTTCGGCAACTGATGGAATGTCTTTCTCGTAAATCAATCTCCCGCCGTTATGGCAGTCGATTAAAACAACTTCATTATTCCTGTATGTTTTTGCAAGAAAATGTCCCGGGAAGTTGCATCCTTCTATTTTAAGTCCGCAGCGCGCTCCCGTGAGGATGTAAATTAAAGCAAGACTTATAGGAATACCTTGTTTTTTTTCGAGAACGTAAATTAAATTGCTGTTTAACGAATTATAATAATCTGTATCAGTTCCCTTCAGATTTTTGCGATTGAATAAAAACTCCGAAAGTTGAAGTTCATTTCCTTCGGGAAATTTAATTCGGAACTCGTCAGCAAGATTGTCCAACAGCTCGGATACAGAGACAGTATAGGCAAGTCCGTACTGAAATTTTACTATCAAATCGAGCATATATTCAAGCTGTTTGTACTCATCCGGAATCATAAAAATGCTATTCCAGTTTTGCCTTAAATATTTCTTCCGGTTTTTTATAAAGACAAGTGTTAAAAAGTTTAACTGATTTTGATCGGGGATTATTTTTTCATCAATGATAAACTTTTCAAGCTGCATTCCGTATGATTCTAATTCCACAAAAATGCGGCGTCTGATTTCTTCATTTTCGTCGTCAACAAGTTTTACTAAATATTTAAGTTGTTTCAAATCAGACATTTAAAATTCCTAAAACTTTTGTAACAATATAACTTTATTTAAAATTACTTTAAACAATATAAATCAAATAAAGCATTTAATTAGCATTTTTTAGTGAGAAAAAACACAAGTTTAACAGCCGTAAATCACTGCAACTTTCACCTTAAGATTTTTGAAGGTAAACTGATAATTAATTTTACAATATCAAAAATGCTAATTAAAGTTATTCCGATCAGCCGGAATGGAAGAAGCAACAGCCAGATAACGGGATAAACAATTATTGCGGCTAAAGCCAAAGGCCAGCACAAAACCAATAATATCAACCATAGAATAAATGTTTTCATTTGTTTTTAACAATTATTAAGACGTTTTTATAAAAGACAAATCGATTCAATAAGGTTCAGTCCTTTTTCAATTTCGTAATCTTTAAAATTATCTTTTTGGATTATATTTCCATAATAATCAAGATAAATGATTTCAATATTGTACTTTCCCGGATCAATTTTTACCTCTCCTGTAAAACAATAACCGGGCATTGTACGCCACGACCGCAAATCGGCATTTTCAGTAATATCGAAAGCAACATTTGTTATAGCTTTGAAAACATCTCCAAGAAAACTGTCGCTGTTTTTTTTCAACTCGTTTCCTATTGCTCCGGCAGCAATTCCTTTTGCCACTGATCTTACAATAGTTTTAAAAAATATCATATTCTTATTAACTTCAAAAGTTTTAATTGCAACAGAATTCATATTTTCTAGCAAATTCAATTCTGCAGTTTCTTTGCCGTCAATTTTTAAAATTATTTTATTTACACCAGTACCGCTTTCAATCATTTCAGGAAATGAAAACTTAAAATTCAAACCGTATTTTATTCCCGGGAAAAATATTGGCTGTATATAATAATTTGAGGGGTCGGAAATGACCAAAGCATCATCAAATGTTGTTATTCGGGCACCTACAGCTTTTTTCTGCGGAGCAGTTCCGGTAAATGATAAAATGTTAAGATATGTGCTATTATATCCCGTCGAATCGAAAACTGAAGGAGCTTCAAAATTATAAACATCCGTGTAGGTGTTCCATGCATCAAGCATCTGATTGTACGAAATCCGGCTGTTATCATACTCTCCTTCAGCCCGGAAAATTAAAAAGCTAAGGTAATTTGCAAGCACATTGTTAAGATATTCAAATTCTTTTGGATTCATTTTCAGTTTGTTTTCCGAATCCTTATTAAAGGAATCTGTCATTTCAGCAAACATAGTTTTGTAATATTTCAGCTTGTTGTTTATCCTGTTTACTTCCACATATGCCGAATTAAAATCCTTAAGATTTATAAAATTAAGCGCTTTAAAAATATTGATATACAGATTTTCGTAAACTTCGCCGCTGTAATCAACAATATTATCATTCAAGATATACGAAAATGCTGCCTGCGATACACTTTTTGTGTAAAGTTCTTCAATCAGCATTTCAGCTTTATCGAACCATTTGTTACTCTCACTGTATTTCCCGTTGTAATGGGAAATAACTGCTTTATCCATCAAGAGCAGCAGACTGTCCTTGGTTTCGTATTCGCCTTTTTGTTCCGCTTCCCATATTTTATTTTCTGCCTGCTGATAATCGGCATTTTTTAAATCAGAAATTACGGGTTCGTAAAATTCGTAATTTGTGTGCAGAGAAGAGCACGAGCAAAGCAGTATAAAACTGAAAACTATATATATTTTTATATTCACAATAACCTGTTTGTTAAGGTCTTAAACTGCTTTGTCCGATATATTTTTTAATTTTTTTATTGCCAAGCCAAACTTTCTGATTAGTTTCAATATTTATCAATTCCAAATCCACCTGATGTAAAACAGTTCTGTCGCCGCCGTAAGCATCTTCTGTTGAAGTGATAACCCCAAGAAGCATAAAATCCGCACCAAGTTCTTTGTAGAATTTTTTCATAGATTCTTCGGAAGAAAACTTCTGCTGATCTTCGCGCTCATCTCTTACATCCTCTCTTTGCGATTTATCTGCAACAAACTGTACTTTTCCGCTGTTTATAAGTTCTCTTTCAATATCTTTAATAAATGCATCAACCGGAATATGTTCGCTGCTTTTATTTCGTATTGTTCCTACAACTACAACAGGTTTTTTCCCGTTTTCAGTCATAAAATCGGTCAGCCATATTCTTCCTAAAACATCATCAATCATTTCCTGAGCTGTTATTCTGCTGTCGGTATCATTCCACCTGCCGCTTAAATCGGTTACTTCATCAGCCGAAATTCTTCTAACTTCGCGCGTAGGTCCGCATGCTGCAACGGACATTAAAATAATTACGGACAATATTATCCTGATTTTAGTATTTTTCATTTCTATTTCTCCTTTTTAATATTTTAACAAACCATATAGACATTTCATTATTCATGCCAAAAAAATAAGCATTTTTTAGCTTTATTGACAACAATTAGGATTACTATTGTATTAAATAATTAAAAGAACGTACTAAATTATCTACATAAAAATACTTGCATAAAAAAACCCGGTTAAACCGGGTTTTTTTCGTTACTTATTGATTGTTCTTCATTTTTCTTTTTAAGCCGCCTGCTGTTCCAGAAAGTAATAATTGCAATTAAAACAACTACGCCTACAATATAAATCCAAGTCATACTGAATCCACCCATAGCGTCCGACCATTCATCCATTTTGTCATCAATATTTTCTTTCTGCTTTTCTGTTAGAAGTCCGTTTCGTAACAATACAGGCATCCATTTTTCCGATATTTCTTTTTCCCAGATATCTTCAGTGAAATAAGAGTAATTTTTAACTCTGTCTATATTATCCGAAATTTTGCTGCTGTCAATTTCTTTCTGAATATAGTTTATTAAAACCGATTCGAAATCGGAACCGCTTGAAAATTGATCGAGCTGAATATTGTAATTGGCAAAAATACTGTTTACTTCTGCCCATATTTTATTATTGATTTTTTTATCCCATTCCGAAAGCATAAAATCTATTTCGTAAATTTCTTTTTTGCTTTCATTTTGTGAAGCATAAATATCAACAAGCGACGAGCCGAATTTTTTCCAATTCTGAGTAAATTTTTTCTGTTCCTTTTTATATTCTTCAAGATCTTCCGGGATAAACAGATTTTTATCAATTATTACAATGTTATCATTAATCAGTTCTTTAATTTTATCCAGCAGATTATTAGATTTTATTGTTGCAATAACATCAGCTTTGTCTGTTTGCGAAAATTCGTTCATTTTCTGGAATGATGTAGTGAAAAAGCTGTCAATAATTCCAGCAATAAACGCATCCCTTTTCAGTATTAAATCTTTCAGCTTTCCGGTTAATGTTTTTAAAGAGTCCGAAGCTTCTTTGCTGCGGGCTGCATTTTTCTTGATTCGCATAATTTCGTTATATAATGCTGTGTTTTCCTGCCTTAGCTTGGCTTCGCTTTCGGTTAATATTGTAATATCCTGCTGCAGTTTCAGGATAAGCGACTGGGCTTCCGTTACTTCTTCTTCCAAAGCACTAATTTGCGATGCATTTTGGATTGCAATATTTAATTTATTATCCAGTTTTTCAAAAGTTTTTGTGTAATCATCCGGATAAAGAGCTTTATCAAGCAATTCTTTATCGGCTTCCGATTTCAGTTTTAAAGATTCTATTTTTGTCATAACCGCTTCCAATTGAGAAAGCGAATCGGCACTTTCAATTTCTTTATTCAAACTTTCAATTTTTTGTTTGAAGTTTTGAATTTTTTCAAAATCGGACTGCGCATTCAGAAGTCCGGCAGAAAAAACAATCAAAAAGATAATCAGTAATTTATTCATTTTTCTTCTCCTCAATTCCTTCTTCGGTTAAATTAAAATTTTGTTTTCCTGTAAGAAGCTCGATGAAATTATTCCGCTGATTAAATGCTGGAGATTCAATTCCTGTTTCCGATATTTCAATTTTGCCGGATGATTTCAGTTTTCCGTCCTTCATTAAAAAAGTATATACGTTTTTAAAGTTTTTAGATACAATAAAATAAAATCCGTTTTTATTGCGGATAAGTCTTATTTCTTTTCCGGCAGCAGAAACAGAATCGCCAAACTCGGCTTTAATAAGCGGCTTTATATTAAAGGTCATCGAATATCGTTTTTCGAAAACATTTCCGTCATTATCAGCAGACATCACAACTTCAGCAGGCCAGCTGAAATCAGCCGGTTCAAGAATTACAGATGAACAAGCTTGTAAAATAAAAACAACTAAAGCAAAAAATAAAACTCTCATTATCCCTCCGGAATATTAATTATTTAATTTTAAGACTGTAAAAAATACGAAAAGAAATATAAAATAAAACAGGTAAATTTGATGAATAGGTTTTAACATTGCAGAAAATGAAAAGCCCGTATAAACGGGCTTTTACTAGATTAAATTTTTATAACTGAATTTTCTGTACCGAATTCGTTTAATATGTGTCCGTCAGCTTCCGATTCATTCATCCAAATATCTTTATCCAGCAAATATCTGAACTGATATTCTTTTGCGGTATCAAGTTCAAGAACCACCGAAAAAGCTCCGTCTTTTTTAAGTTTTTCCATCTTTGTTTTTTTAGGATTCCAAGAGTTGAAATCGCCAACAAGACTTGCAGTTTTGTTGTCTTTTGCAACTTCTCCGGGAATTCGGAAAGTAACTTTGCAAATTGGTTTACTTTTCAAATATTGTTTTTTAATAGCCATTTTTTATGTCTCCAAAATAAATTGTCAATTATGATTTTCTAAAATAATAATTTTTCCGGATATAATTCAATAATAATATTAGTATTTTAAAATGGTTTTCCTTATTTAGTTACAATTTCCTCAAAAGAGAGTGTGGCTTTTATCTTTATAGTCAATGGTTCTCAGTTATAAGTCTTAAGCAAAAACAGGGGTTTAGGGAATTGGGAATTATGGAAACAGGTTTTTGCCTTTTCTTACTTCTTGATACTTACTCTTACTCTTATTAAAATCATTTCCACAAATAGTTTTTATGATTTCTATTTGTTTAATCTGCTCTGTCAACAATTTTTATTATTTTTTCTTTAAGGAAAGGTAAATCGTCAATTAATGTCTGCCATACTGCTCCGCTGTCAACCCCGAAGTAATCGTGGATAAGTCTGTTCCTCATTCCTATAATTTGTTTCCAGGGTATTGTATTGTTTTCTTCTTTGGATTGTTTTGATATCTTATTTGCCGCTTCACCTATAATTTCAAGATTCCGGATCACTGCATCCTGAATCATATCATTCTTGATAAATTCGTTGTGTTCAAGCCCTTTTGTATATTGTTGAATTTTAGAAATACACTCTAAAATATGCTCGTAATAAACAATATCATTTTTCATAGATAGATTATTTCTTTTTCTATTTCAGTTAAAATGCGTTTGTTTCTTATTGAATTTTCCGTAATCAAATCTACTTTCACACCCAATAATTCCGATAATTCTGTTTCTATTTCGGAAAGTCTGAACAATGATATGTTGTTTTTGAACTTGACAAGCAAATCCAAATCGCTTTCTTTGTTTTGCTGATTTCTGGAATACGACCCGAATATTCCTATTTTTTCTACCGGTATACTGATAAAATAATTTTTTATAAGTTCAGCGTTTTCAAGTATTGCCGGATTATTCATTTGTATTTATCCTTGTTTTATTAAATCAAATTTACTAATAAATAGTAAAATGACAAATACCTTAATTACATCATTTCCCTCTCCCCTTTTTGCATACCCGATAACTGAGTTTCTAGGGAACAGGGTCTCAGGATATTAGGAAATCAGGTCTTCAGGTTTTTGCCTTTTCTTACCTCTTACTCATACTTCTTACTCTTGTCTCACGGCACCCTCGGGAATTTCGAGAAATCGGGTTTACGTTTTTGGTTATACGCGTTTTTTCCTTCCTTTGCTTCTTCGCTCATATAATACAAAAGTGTGGAATTTCCCGCTAATTCCTGTATTCCGGCTTGTCCGTCAAGTTCGGCATTAAAAGCAGATTTCAACATCCGCAGCGCGAGCGGACTCATCTGTAAAATTTCGTTTGCCCACTTAATTCCTTCGTTTTCAAGTTCTTCAACGGGGACAACGGTATTTACCAATCCCATTTGCAAAGCTTCCTGCGCATTGTACTGCCTGCATAAAAACCAGATTTCACGCGCTTTTTTCTGCCCGACAAGTCTGGCAAGATAACTCGCCCCGAAACCTCCGTCAAAACTCCCCACTTTTGGTCCGGTCTGACCGAAAACAGCATTGTTTGCGGCAATTGTAAGATCGCAAATTACGTGAAGCACGTGTCCCCCGCCGATTGCATAACCCGCAACAAGCGCGATAACCGGTTTAGGAATGCTGCGGATAAGTTTTTGCAAATCCAAAACATTTAAACGCGGAACTCCGTCGCCGCCGACATAACCTTTATCTCCCCGGATTGACTGGTCGCCGCCGGAACAAAATGCATATTTGCCGTCCTTTGCTGGTCCTTTCCCTGTTAATAATATCACCCCTATTTCAGGGTCTTCGCGGGAATCTGAAAATGCTTCGAACATCTGCAATACAGTTTCGGGACGGAAAGCGTTGCGTTTTTCGGGACGATTAATTGTAATTTTTGCGATGCCATCCATTTTTTCGTAAATAATATCGGAATAATCTTTAACTTTTTTCCACTCAGCCATTTATAAAACCTTTAATTTTTTGATAACGAAAATAGTAAATTTTATTCTTTATGAATAGATACCGTGAAAAGAATTTCTTTAATTCAATGAATTCAGGAAATCGGTTACAAGATTTATAAACTCTTCGGGTTTTTCGAGATGCGTATTGTGTCCGGCATTTTCAATTATTTTGTGCTGGGCATCTTTAAAACGCGGGGCGGCTTTTTCGGCAAGCATTGTGTATCTCAAATCCAAACTGCCCGAAATTAAAAGGACTTTTGTATTTACTGCGGAAAGATTATCCCAATGCGAAACCATTCTTCCGGCAGAAAAACCTCTTAAAGTATTTGCCAATCCGGCAGGATTGTTGTTCATTCTACTTTCAATCAGTTTTCCTTTATAATCCGCGGGAAGCGAACGCATTGAGGCAAAAAACGGACGCGAATACCAAAAGTTGATAAAATTGACTATCCCTTCAGTTTCAATTTTCTGAGCAAATTCGTTATCCTCTTTAATTTTGTCAATCCGCTGAACCGCTTCTTCAATCCCGGGTGTAGAGCTTTCTATAATCAATCCTTTCAAATTCTCGGGATTCGTCATCGCATAATTATAAGCCGCTCTGCCGCCCATCGAATATCCGCAAAGAATATGTTCTTTCAATTTCAAATCGTCGCGTATTTTTTCAACCGCGCGCATTTTAAACCGCGATGTGTAGAATTTTATATCAGCCGGCGATTCGGTTTTCCCGTGACCTATTTGGTCGTACCGTACCGGATAAAATCTTTCAGGAAGTTTATCGACAATGAATTGCCAGTCCAACGTGCTGCCTGTAAAACCGTGAAGAAAAATTACAGGAATTTTCTCTGATGCAAGATTTCCTTCATCAACCTCCACATTGTACTTTATTCCGTCAACGTCAATTATCATTCGATTCCATTTATAAGAATTTCAAAAAACTGTTTTCTTAGTTTTGCAGAATTCTCACCGTCAGTTTTGAATTCAAATACGGAGAGTTTTTTGTCTTCCGGCAGAACATTTGCAATTTGTTCAAAATCGTGCGGATAATCAACTGAAAAATATTCCGCACCGGCAGCTTTAATTATTTTGGCAAGATTAAAATTATGCGGAACAGTGAAATAATCCGGCAAAATTTCCTTGTCGGAAGAAACCGGCAGCATATCAAAAATATGCCCGCCATTATTATTAATTAAAAGAATATTTAACGGAATTTTAAGCATCGCAGCAGAAACAAGCGCATTTAAATCGTATATGAATGACATATCGCCGATTAATAAAAATGTAGGACTATCCGAAACTGCAGAAATTCCCAAAGCTGTTGAGATAAGCCCGTCAATTCCGCTGGCTCCGCGGTTTGGAAAAACATTAATTCTTTTCTTCACTTTCCCGCAGAATAATTCAAAATCCCTTATAGGCATGCTGTTGCCGAGAATTAAATTGCAGTTTTCAGGAAGATTCGCAATAATCTTTTGAATAGTATTTCCTTCGAAAGACAAATCGGTTTCATCCAGAAAATTACTTTTTATTTTTTCTGTTTTCTCGTCAAGCCGTATAAATTCATCAAGCCATCCCGTGTTTTTTTCAATCTCTTTTTCTTTAATGATTTGAAGAATTTCATTACAGAAATTGGCTGGTTTCATCTTAATAATTTTCTCAGCGGTTTTAGATGGATCGTTTAAATCCCCAAATTTATTTACTAAAATTTTTGAGCATTTGGAATTTTTATAGAAATCCAGCACAGAATTATTTACTGAAGCTCTTCCGAATTGAAGGATAAGTTCGGGTTGAAGTTTTTGAGTTATCGAAATGTCTTTTAAAAACAGCGGATGATTTGATATTATTTCTTTATTTTCACTTCTTCCAAAAGATAATCCGGAAGAAACATCTGCAAGAATCGGATAACCGGAAACTTCCGCTAAATCGATAATCCGATTAAAATCTTCTTCGGAATAATTATCAATTCCACAAAAAATAGTTCCTCTTCTGTAATTTAATATTTGATTTGCTACAGTGGATAACTCCTCAGGCTCATTCAATTCTTCAATTTGAAAACTATGCGGAGCAATAAATTGATTGATTAAATCTTCATCAAGTTCACAATCAAGTGATGTTCTTTCGAGAGGTTTTTCAAAAGGGAGATTGATGTGAACAGGACCTTTATTTGAATAAGCTGATATTTTTACAGCTTCAAAAACTTTGCTTCTAAATTCTTGAAACTTTTCCAACTGTAATTCGGGCAGTCCGGCATCATAAAAATAACGGATGTGATTTGCAAAAATGTTCTGCTGGTTGATCGTCTGATTTGCTCCGCAGCCGTGCTCGTAACCGGGTCTGTCGGCAGTTAAAATAATCAGCGGTGTTCTGCTGAAATAAGCTTCGATTATTGCAGGATAAAGTTCCGCAACGGCCGTTCCTGAAGTTGTAACAACAGCAACCGGTCTGCCTGTTTTCTTTGCAATTCCAAGCGCAAAAAAAGCCGAGGAACGTTCATCGATAATAACGTATTTTTTAATTTTCTCAGCGTTATGAAATGCCGAAACAAGCGGAGTGCTGCGCGACCCGGGCGAAATGCAAACATATTCCACACCTAAATCAACCAGTTGATTTACAAGCGCATCTGACCATAGGTTGTTAAGATTTAGCAATTTTTTCATTTTGGAATAAAGATAAAATCGGTTGAAGTTTAAGCAGACTTTCTTCGTACTCAGCCTGCGGGTCGGAGCCTTCTACAATTCCGCAGCCCGCAAACGCGTAAATTTTATTTTCTTTGTACAATCCCGAACGGATTGATACAGCAAATTCTCCTTCACAATTAAAATTAAACCAGCCTACTGCACCGGAATACAAACCTCTTTCAAAATCTTCGAGCTGTTTAATTTTCTCGAACGCCTTCATTAAAGGCGTTCCGCAAATTGCAGGCGTGGGATGAATTTTTCTGATAATTTCAAACAAAGAAATACTTTGTTTTAATTTTGCTTTTACCGGTGTGAACAAATGCTGAATATTCGTCAGCTTTTTTATCACCGGTTTCTCGGGAAAAACAATTTCATCGGAAAAATGTGAAAATGATTTTGATATAAATTTTACAACGGCTTTCTGTTCATTCAAATTTTTAACACTCGAAAGCAGTTCTCCTGCAATTTTTTCATCCTCAGCTTTACTTTCTCCCCTTGGAGCAGATCCGGCAAGTGCATCCGATTCTATAACTCCGTTCGAAAAACGAATCAGCATTTCGGGTGATGCGCCAAAAAATATAGAATTGCCCGACTTAAATAAAAATATGTAACAATCGGGATATCTTTCGGCTAAAACCGAAATTATTCCTTCGAAGAAAATTTCATTTTTCACTTCTGCCGATACTTTTCTGGCAAGCACAACTTTATGCAGATTGCTCATTCGGATAGTTTCCAAAGCTGCATTTACATTATCAATCCAATTCTGCCTGCCGTTAGTGTTTTCTTTAGGATTAACCGAAAAAGTTTGTGATTTATTCGAATTATTATCTGTTTTTATATTTTTAATTTTATCTAAATACGATTTCAAATTTCTGACTTTTTCTTCCCGGTCAAAATTTCCGGTAAAAGTGTTATAAATCACATAATAATTTTCTTTGTTTCTAAAGAATAAAATTCCGGGAATTGCCCAGTCGGAATCTTCGTAATCATTCCATATCTCTTTTTTTTCATCCGGTGCGAATTTTAAACCGCCTGTAAACAAAGGGAAAGACACACCCGGGAACTCATTGTGGTTGCTTGAAAATTGCGACTGCAAATTTTTAATTTCTTTTTCGGTTTCAGCCGTTCTTTCAAAACCCGATGCTGTTATGCGCAAAATATTTCCGGCTGCAAGCATTTCAATTTTTTGCGATGGCTGATGCCAGTAGAAAAGCCGGTCTTTAATGCTTAAACCATTAATCAGCGATTCGAGATTTATTTTTGTTATTTTTGCAGCAAAACTTATTATTTTTTGACTGGAAGAGGATTGAATTCTGTCAAGAAATTCCCTGTAATCTTCGGGGATGCGATTTATCACGTTATAATTTTACCTTTGATCATTTTTATATAAAAAGCAACTTATGTCCGATTTTCAGCTAAACATAAATAACAAACAAGTGAAATATACTTTGAAAAGAAGCAAAAAAGCAAAGTATATAAGGATGCAGATTTCTATTGCAGAAGGACTTGAAATAATAATACCCCACCGAATGAATTTTACCGACGCAGAAAATTTCGTATTGCGGAAAAAGGACTGGATTTTAAAACACATTTCGCGGTTAAATAAACGTGAAGGGTTTTTCTTTTTAGGGGAAGAGATTGCGATCATTCAAAATCCCGATTTAACAAAAGATTTTTACGACGGATTGATAATCTCCGATTCTAAACTTTTTATCAAAACTTCGGGAATTGATTCCGGCAGGCTTACAGAAATTTATGAAATGTGGCTTTATATAAGAGCTAAAAAATATCTACCCGAAAGAATAAAAGAACTTGCTGGGGAACACGGATTTATTTACAAATCTTTAAGCATCCGCAGGCAAAAATCACGCTGGGGAAGCTGTTCGACACGAAAAACAATTTCGCTTAATTTCAGACTTATGATGTTCGAAAAAAAAATAATTGATTATGTAATAATTCACGAACTTTGCCATTTAAAAGAAATGAATCACTCGAAAAAATTTTGGAATCTTGTACAATCAATTCTGCCTGATTACCAGATTCACAGAAAAAAATTGAAGTATTAAAATTATCTCATTTATTCTTGCTCTTATTCATAATCTTAATCATACTCTTGTTATTTCCTTTGGTACAAAATATGTTAATATTCAACTTTATCTATTTGGAGATCTTATGGTTAAAAGAATATTTTCAATCTGCTTAATCAGTATAATTGCAATATTTATAAACTCCTGTGATAAAAACGGAGGAGCTGAAGACAGTATATTTGGTTCCAAAATAATTTCCGATCATACAGTTGCCAAGTTTTCAAATTTAAATTCAGCAAAAATTGAAGCTGCAAAAGCAAAACTTCATATTGCTTACGGGCATACTTCGCATGGGAGTCAGATAACTACAGGAATGAGCGGTCTGGTAAATTTCAAAGGCTCGCAGTTTGCTTATAATAATGGAGGTTCAAACGGTGCGCTGGATTTACGGGATTCTCCATTTTCTGGCGCAAGTGACCTCGGCAATCCAAATCGCACAGCTTGGGAAGCTGCAACCCGCAGTTATCTCGCAAACCATACAGATATAAATGTCATTATGTGGTCGTGGTGCGGACAAGTAAGCGGTGCAAGCGAGCAGGATATAAATACTTATCTATCACTTATGAGCAACCTTGAGAAAGATTTTCCGAAAGTAAAATTTGTATATATGACCGGGCATTTGGATGGGAGCGGATTAACGGGCAATCTTCATTTACGAAACGAGCAGATTAGGAATTTCTGCAACACCAATAACAAAATATTATTCGATTTTGCAGATATTGAATCCTACGACCCGGACGGCAATTATTATCTTGAT
>JAAYAN010000092.1 GCA_012719345.1 Ignavibacteria bacterium
CGCCTTCTCTTTCTTCTAAAGTTTCTCCAATACAAAAAATCGGTTTAAGCCCTGCTTGAAGTGCCTTTTTAAGTTTTTTGTTTATTATTTCATCTGTTTCGCCAAATATTGTTCTTCTTTCGGAGTGTCCGAGAATTACATATTCACATCCAACGCTTTTAAGCATATCTGCCGAAATTTCACCGGTAAATGCACCGCTGTCTTCAAAATACATATTCTGCGCACCAAGTTTAATGCTTGTGCCTTTTACCAATGAACTTGCGGTTTCCAGCGAAGTAAACGGAGGACAAATAATAACGTCGGCATTTACTTTATTTTCGGATAAAGCTTTTTTAATTTCGGATATAAGACTTGCTGTTTCATTCAAGTTCTTATTCATTTTCCAGTTTCCTGCTACAACTATTTTACGCATTTTTTTACCTTTTTTATTTTTAATTTTCAATTATTTACGGCTTCAACTCTTTTTATTCCGGGAACTTCTTTCAATAAAGCTCTTTCAACGCCGGCTCTTAAAGTCATTTGCGACATCGGGCAGCCAACGCAGGCTCCTGTCAATCTTACTTTCACAATTCCGTCGTCATTCACGTCCACAAATTCAATATCTCCGCCATCGGCTTTAAGAAATGGACGAATATCTTCGAGAGCTGCTGATATCTTATTTTTTAATTCTTCATTCATAATTTACCTTAAAATCAATTTCCTAAGTTTATTTCTATTTTCGGTGTTTTGGAATTTATATTTGTTATGCTTACTTGCGCAGCAAGATTTTTTGAAATTTCTAGTATCCGGTTTTCGTGCTCGGTCCCGTTCAATTCATAAACAATAGGTTTGCCAAGATCTCCTCCTTCACAAATTCTTGGATCAATTGGAATTTCGCCTAAGAATTCTGTGTTTAATTCTTCCGATAATTTTCTACCGCCGCCGTTTCCAAAAATATCGTATCTTTTCCCTGTATCCGGCGTAATAAAATAGCTCATATTTTCAATAATTCCAAAAACCGGCACATTTACTCTTTCAAACATTTTAAGTCCTTTTCTTGCATCAATAACTGATACATCTTGCGGTGTAGTAACAATTATAGCTCCGGTTAAAGGAATGGTTTGAACCAATGTCAGTTGAATATCTCCTGTTCCGGGAGGCAAATCGAAAAATAAATAATCAAGCTCTCCCCACTCAACATCGCTCATAAATTGTTTTATTGCTCCGCTTGCCATTGGTCCCCGCCATATTACCGGATCGCTGGAATCTATTAAGAAACCTATAGACATTAATTTTATTCCGTAATTTTCTATAGGAACCATTTTTTGCGATACCATATCCTGCATTATTTTCGGTTTGCCCTTAACTCCAAGCATCAAAGGGATGCTGGGTCCGTATATATCAGCATCAATCAAGCCAACTTTTGCACCTAATTTTGCAAGAGCTACGGCTAAATTAACTGCAACAGTGCTTTTACCAACCCCGCCTTTTCCGCTGGCAACAGCAATTGTATTTTTCACTCCAGGTAAAACTGCATCCTTTCTTGTATCGGAATGAGCAGAAACTTTTGATGTCATTTCTATTTTAATTTCTTTAACTTCAGGAAGTTCGCTGCGGATTGCATTAATACAATCGGATTTAATTTTATCTTTAAGAGGACATGCAGGAGTAGTAAGCTCGACTTTAAAAATAACATTTACTCCTTCAACTCGCAGATCTTTTATCATACCTAAGGATACCAAATCTTTGTTTAAATCCGGATCTTTTACTTTTCCAAGCACACTCATTATTTTTTCTATTCTGATTTCATTCATAAAAATCTCCTTTAACAAATGTGTAAAAATAAGAAATATTTATTAACGCGGCTATACTTTTTATAATTCTGATATATTTGAATATGTTAAGCACTGCTTTTTTATTATTTTTTGTATGAGAAAAAAGGAACATTCCAACTACATTTTTCTGTTTTTAATATAGAAAGCTGTTTTTAAAGAGGTTTTTATGAATGAATCGATGCAGGCTTTAATTATAGGTTTATCCGCGCTCGTTGCAATGTTTCTGCTGATTTGGCCGAAAGGAGGCATTTTAGGTTTGTTTAAAAGAATAACTCGCGATAAAAAACGTGAACTTATTGAAGACTCTCTTAAATACATTTACAACTGCGAATATAACAAAAATTGTTTATGCGTTGACGAATTAAAAAATAATCTATCCATTTCTTCTGATAAAGTTAAAAACTTACTACACAGTTTGGAAGAAACGGACTTGATTAAAACTGAAAATTCGAAATATTCCCTAACATCTGAAGGGAGGTCCTACGCATTACGAATAATACGAATTCACCGATTGCTTGAAAGACATTTTGCAGATCAAACAAGCTATAAAGATACAGAATGGCACGATAAAGCTGAAAATGCAGAACATTCCGTAAGTTTTGAAGAAGCAAACAGACTCGCTGCAAAAATGGGTAATCCAATTTTCGATCCTCACGGAGATCCTATTCCAAACGAAAAAGGACAGATCCCTCTAATTGAAGGAAAATCCTTGAAAGATATTTCTGCAGGAATAATCGTAAAAATAATCCATATAGAAGATGAGCCCACAAACATTTATTCTCAGCTGGTTGCTCTGGGTATTAGCCCAGGAATGCAAATAACAATAACCGAAAAAAGCGATAAAAGAATTAAATTTATTGCAAACAATGATGAATGTGTTATTGCTCCTGCTTTTGCCGAAAATATTACAGTTGCTGAACTTAATGAAACTGAACAAGATTATACCGGATTTAGTCTGTTGGCAGACCTTAAACCTGGCTATTTAGCAACCGTTCGGTCAATTTCGAAAGCCTGTCGCGGCCAGCAAAGAAGACGCCTTCTCGATTTCGGGATTGTCCCGGGAACAAAAATTTATTCAGATTTAGAAAGCTTGGGCGGCGACCCTGCTGCATATATAGTAAGAGGGACAAAAGTTGCTTTAAGAAAAAAACAAGCTCGCGAAATTTATATTTCCGATATAGAAAAGGAAGACTTAAATGGCTGATGATAAATGCACAAGTTGCCCCGCTTTTAACAGAAAAAGCTTGAAAAAATTAGGAATAAATTTAGACAATACTGATTTTGTGGTAGCTCTTGCCGGAAACCCAAATACCGGGAAAAGCACCGTTTTCAATTCACTTACTGGTTTAAGACAGCATACAGGAAATTGGCCGGGAAAAACTGTTGCCCGCGCAGAAGGAGCTTTTTCTCTTAACGAGAAAAAGTATAAGATTGTTGATCTGCCCGGAACATATTCCTTGTTATCTGCCAGCACCGACGAAGAAATTGCCCGCAATTTTATACTTTTCGGCCAGCCGGATGTAACAATTGTTGTTGTTGATGCTACACGGCTGGAAAGGAATCTCAATCTTACAATCCAAATTCTGGAAATTACCGACAAAGCAATTCTTTGTGTAAATTTAATGGACGAAGCCCGAAGGAATAAAATTGATATTGATTCCAGATCACTTTCACGAGAACTTGGAATACCCGTAATTTTGGCATCCGCCCGGCAAGGAGAAGGAATTCCGGAATTGCTTCAAAGCGTTGAAGATGTTGTTACAGGAAGGTTTTTATGTAATCCCTTTCGGCTTAAGAATATTTCATCGGAATTAAATTACGCTGTTGAAAAACTTGAAAAAATGCTGATAGCCGAATTCCCAGGAATGCCGAATGCACGCTGGGTTGCTTTACGTTTACTTGAAGGCGATCAGCAGATTATCGATTCAATAAAAAACGGCGAAATTTCATCAGTAATAAAACAACAGATTATACCTGAACCAAAAGTTGAAAATTGAGGGAAAAATGGACATAAAAAATTCCAAAGAAAATATTTTAAATACTGCCGAAAAATTACGGTGGGAAGTTGGGGAAGATTTTCACGATAATGTTATGGAAACAATTTATACAGATGCAGCAAGAATTGCCGATATAGTTGTAATAAAAGATAATAAAAAAGCTTTTCATCTTGATAGGTTTATTGACCGCCTTGTTACCAGCAAATGGACAGGTTTCCCGATAATGTTTTTATTATTGGCGTTGGTTTTTTGGCTTACAGTAATAGGAGCTAATTATCCTTCCGGTCTTTTAGCTAATATTTTTGTCGATTTTCTTTATCCTGTTATTCGCCAATATGCTGTATCTTTTGGAACACCATTATGGATTACCGGACTTTTAATAGACGGAGGCTATCTTGCGCTGGCTTGGGTTGTGAGCGTAATGCTTCCGCCGATGGCAATATTTTTCCCAATGTTCACTATTCTTGAAGATTTCGGATATCTTCCGCGCGTTTCGTTTAATATGGATTCGCTTTACCGAAAAGTAGGAGCTCACGGAAAACAAGCTCTTACAATGAGTATGGGCTTCGGGTGCAATGCCGCCGGTGTAATTGCTGCAAGAGTTATCGACAGTCCCCGCGAAAAACTTATTGCTATAATTACTAATAACTTTTCTTTATGCAACGGAAGATGGCCTACTCAGATTCTGATAGCAACAATTTTTGTTGGAACATTAGTACCGGCGGAATATTCTGGTTTACTTTCTGCTTCAGCAGTTATTTTTGTAGCTCTTTTAGGAATCGGGTTAAGTTTACTTGTTTCTTTATTCTTAAGCCGAACAATGTTAAAAGGCGAACCTTCGGCATTCAGTCTTGAATTGCCTCCTTACCGGCCTCCCAAAATTCTTCAAACTTTATATACTTCATTAGTTGACAGGACCTTATTCGTACTTTGGCGGGCAATGGTTTTTGCTTTTCCTGCTGGAATGGTTATCTGGTTAGTTTCAAATATAAACGTCGGGAACAATACTGTGGCTGAGATATTTATCGATTGGGCTGACCCTTTCGGGCTTTTCATAGGATTAAACGGTGTTATTCTTTTAGCCTATATAATTGCTATTCCTGCCAACGAAATTGTTATTCCTACAATACTGATGCTTACTATAATGGTTACAGGAATTCATAATGTGGGAGAAGGTTCGGGAGTTTTATTTGAACTCAGCGATGTGAATGAAACTGCAAATATTCTAAAAGCCGGCGGCTGGACTGCATTAACAGGAATTAATCTTATGCTTTTCAGCTTGATGCATAACCCCTGCTCAACAACAATATATACAATCTATAAAGAAACAAAAAGTTTAAAATGGACTTTAGTCTCAACTATACTTCCAATTGCTATGGGATTAACTGTTTGTTTTTTTATAGCCCAGATTTGGAGATTGCTGGAATAACCTTTTATAAAATATTCGCAGATGCTAATTCCATCAGTCTTTCCTGTGAAGAAATTTTTTCTTCGTTATCTGAAGTTTTAATTGGATGATATTTACCATCCGGCATAAGTAATCGTGACTTAACATTATCTTTTAAATTCAGAAGAAGAATATTTTCATATATATTCTTTTTAAGCTTTTTATCATTAATCGGGAAAGCGACTTCAACTCTTCTGTCAAGATTCCGGGGCATTAAATCAGCGCTGCTCACATATATAATTTCTTTGTTGTTATTATAGAAATAATAAACCCGGCTGTGTTCCAAAAATCTTCCTACAATACTGCGAACCGTAATATTTTCACTTAAACCTTTAATCTGAGGTATCAGACAGCATATTCCCCGGATAATCAGATCAATTTTTACTCCTGAACACGAAGCTTCGTAAAGCGCAGCAATTAATACAGGATCAACTAAAGAATTAAGTTTGAAAATTATATACCCCTTTTTTCTCTTTTTTATGTTTGATATTTCCTGATTTATCAGGTTCAGAAATGTATCCCTCATATTAATTGGAGCCACTGTAAGTGTGCGAAATGTTCTTTGCTCAGAATATCCTGTAAGAAAATTAAATATTTCGGATACATCGCTGCATATTGCATTATCATCCGTAAAATAGCTAATGTCTGTATAAATTTTTGCTGTTGTTGCATTGTAATTACCCGTTGAAAGATGTACATATCTTTTAACCCCTTCAGGTTCTTTTCTTACAACAAGTGTCATTTTGGAATGGGTTTTTAATCCCAGTAAACCGTAAACAACGTGTACGCCCGCTTTTTCAAGCTCCTTCGCCCAATAAATATTATTCTCTTCATCAAAACGAGCCTTTAGTTCAACTAAAACGGCTACCTGCTTCTTACGTTCGGCTGCTTCTATTAATGCGCGCACAACCGGCGAATTGGGACCAACACGATATAGGGTTTGCTTTATAGCAAGCACTTCAGGATCTCTCGATGCTGCTCTGATAAAATCTATTACTGGAGAAAATGATTGAAACGGATGATGAATTATTATATCATTCTTACTGATAATTGAAAAAACAGATTCGTTTTCTTCAAATACTTTTGGTATAACTGGCAAAAATGGTTTTTCTTTCAGATTACCAAAAGGAATATTATATAATTCCATAACACTGCTCAATCCTAAAGGGGATTTAATAACGTGAATATCTTCTCTTGTTATCTGTAGATTTTCAATCAATGTTTCAAGCATAAAAACTGGAATATTTTCTTCCACTTCGAGTCTTACAACCGAGCC
>JAAYAN010000093.1 GCA_012719345.1 Ignavibacteria bacterium
AGAACAGTCTTCCTTTTCTTTTTATGGGTAAAATTCTCAGTTTATTAAAGAGGATTAAAATAAGTAAGGGGGAAATAAAGTGGAAAGAGAATATCTTATCAACAGGATTTAAATCGGTACTCTACAAAAATGAATAAAAAAAATTTAGTAATAACAACAATAATAATCATGGGCATGTTTCTGTGTCGTGACAAATTTTCGGGTAGTAATAGAGGACAATTTGAATGGAAAGGTAGCTATAAGACTAATCATGGACTTAGAACTGTGAATTGTAATTCAACATGTACAGCATGTTCTACTATCTATAAAGGGGTAAAGGAGCTTATTGATACCTCATCTTATAAGCAGGTATATGAGTATTGTAAAAATCATACACGGTACACACCACCAAATAATGATCAGGTTGACACTACAATCACTAACGTAAAACCGACAGGTAAACTGGTATTTGACTCTGCAGCAACAACGGTATATGGTTTTGATAGTTGGCGTGACGCAAAAGTAAAAAATGATGCAGATAAAATTAATTATGTTTCAGTTGAAGCTGGTTGTAGTACATTTGTTAAAATTATACTTCCAGAAGATATGTTTAGTGCGTATTGGAAAATATTTGCCAAATTACCATCTGCTTTTAGTAATGGTGTATCGTTTACTAACGTTGGAACATCAGACAGTTTGCTGTTAACAGACACGGTAACGTATGTTCCGATTTATGCTAAAACTACAGCTATTCGTAACACACCTATCAGTATGGAAGTAATAGGTATTGATGATCCGGCGCAACCAGTTACTCTTGCTGGGAACAAGTATGGTAATGAAGATAAATTGGAAATTATTATATTTGATAACAAAAATACGATAGAACAAAATGTAAAGTATATCTAGTTAACTCTCCCACATTTAATCCAGACTCAGCGACTTGGTCCAATGGTTTTAATCAAATAATAAAGCAGGGTGTAATAAATATGGATGGTCTGGAAATTCGGATTGTAAATGATTGGTCTTGGGATTTAAATGGGAACAAATCTTTAGATGATTTTGTTTCTTATGATAGTGTACCCGTTGAATATATTGAATATTTTGAACTATTAGAAGCATTAGGTGAATATGACAAAGGTTGCGATATTAATCGGTACTCTGCGACAATTGTACTTAATGATAAAATTAAATCGCACTATTTATTAATGGAAAATATCGCACCTGGCTCGACCCTTGTTCGATTTAACACTGTTAAGGGACTGGAAATCGGAAAAGATTACTATCTTGGTCCCTGGCTGGGAGGATCAGGAAATTACGAATGGGTTACTATTAATCACATAGATACTATTCTGAATTGCATATCAGTAGACAGCATTCAATTTAATCATAATGTCGAAGAGTCAATCTATATTGAGGACTATGTTAAGGGATTCGCTTATAAAAGTTGTAGTTGTGTGGGAAATTCAATAGATTACAAGATATATGTCCATGAGTTTCTGCATCATGATATAGTTGGGGCACTATCTGATGTTGAAGATGATGGTAATATAATGAATTATTATTACCATTCTATTGGTAACTTAATGCGATATAGAATCTTAAACAGTTTTAATGGTCCTGAAAATCAATGGAGCCAATTAACAAGGTGAAGGTGAAAGTATGAATAAAAAAATAATACTACTAGTCCTGTTATTATGTAGTTATATACATGCTGCTGATAACTTTTCCTTTAATTTAATAAGAGAAGATGTATTTAAGTATAAATCAAATTTCGAGGATGTCCTGAGTATTATGCGCATGCACCCAAGAGCTACTGATCTTGTTATTTCAGTTTTAAATGGAGATGAGCCAAAAGATAAATTAAGATTTTTCGAGCAGTTCATTACTTTTTACAGAAATTTGAAACGGTATAATTCTAGTTTTGAAAAAACGCTATATGATTCAATGTTTGTTATGCCGATAGCAAGAATGTTATGTGCGGATCCTCAAAAATACAAAGGATTGTCACAATATGCTTTAGAAGCATTGGTAGATTACCCGCAAATATCTTATCTTTTTTCATCGTCTGACTCAATAAAACCTTATGTTAATTGTATAACAGGATACAGCATTCGTAAAAACTATTTGCTTTCTTTTTTAAACCTGGATAAAAGTGAAAAAACAAAACTACTGAAAGCAGCAGAGAATGATAGAAATTTTCCCATTGCAGTGCGAGCACGGCTTGGCGATAAAGATGCAGAACAAAAATTGATAGAAAAGTATAATGAGGAGCAATACTACCATAATAAAAAAATACTTGTTAAAGAACTTTTCAGGGCAGGTACTGATGCTTGTTTAAAAAATTTGATAATCAAATTTAATGAGCCTATGTATGATATTGTACAAAATAATTGTGTGAAAGAATCGATTCGTTATCCAATTATTCAGGGGTTTCGTCGAATGCATCCGGAAGATTCTCTTTTTAAGGAACCGTTCAGATATGTAGATACTCTCAGATTCCCTAAACCAGACATGGTTAATTCTTTTTTGGAGCAATTTAAAGAATGGGCTTATAAAAAATACCAGGTAAAACCTGAAGGCTCCGAACCTGAACCTGTCTTGCTCAAAAATTTTTGTGTTATACGCTGATTGAATTATCGATGGTTACCAACTATTGTCTTAAATAAAGTTGTCAACAATTGTTTATTTTTGTTGCTCAATTGTCTTTGCCTGCAAGGTGATTTTTTATGATTTGTAAAAAATGATAATATCGTAATGAACATTACAGAATATTGATCCTGCTGTTCAGAATTTCGAGTTGCCGCTCCATGTTAAAGCAAGACTTGGAAACGGTGCTGCTGAAAAAAAGTTGATTGAAAAATATTCGAAGGTGAAAGATTACAGGGATAAAGTTTCTTGTTTACGGCAGTTTATGTATGCAGGGACAGAAAAAACAATCCGACATGTTGTCCAGAATTTCAATGAGCCGATTTTCAATCTGACAACAAGCGGGTGTGTTGCAAAATCTATTCGCCTCGATATCTTGTCTGCGTTGAGAGTATATTATCCTTTAGAAGAGCTTATAGGAAAAATGCTTGGAGAAGTTGAAATAAGTAGAGATTCTGAAATATTAAAAGCCTACCTTGATGAAGTTGAAAGCTGGTTAAAACGCACATTTAAAGTTGATTATTTGCATGAAAGACCAGGTTTGAAACTTGCGGGTATTTGCAAAATATAAAGTTATTAAAGTTACGTATTGATTTATTTTGGGCAAATGGGAAATCAAGTGTTATGAAAATATGTTACTCAATTGCATTAGCGTGATTCCGGCTGATTTAGTGATTCCGGGTCGGATTCGACCCGACCCCAGTCACTCCCAAAAATTTCTTTGAACAGGAACTATACACAGGTTTCCACACGCCCCCAAGAGGGAATAGCAGAGCTGTAATAAACTGCCGCGGGGGTCGTGTGCGCTCGGCGTACATAAATATTAAGACATGAAGTCGGGACCGACTGAGCTTAATAAAACATTAAGTAATGTTGTGAGTCTGGATTTGCTGAATTTTTGTATAAACAAAAAGGGTTCCGATTTCTCAGAACCCTTTTAATATATTGGCTGGTCAGGAGGGACTTGAACCCCCGACCCAGTGGTTAACAGCCACTTGCTCTGCCGACTGAGCTACTGACCA
>JAAYAN010000094.1 GCA_012719345.1 Ignavibacteria bacterium
GTAAGTTCGAACACACCGCATTTTTACGATGAAATTGCCAGGGCATTTTTAAATAAGTGCGATAAGGAAATTGAGTTTACGTATTTCGATTTGCGCAATTACGGTAAAAATGAAAAGGAACTTGCGCTGCTTTTTAAGTTGTTTTCGCCGGAAAACCTGCTTAAAAAACCTTTTGCCAACGACAGCAATTCGCTAAACCGTCCGTTTTATAATGAGCTTCTGCACATTATTGGGCTTGAAGAAGTTAAAGACGGCAGCAAAAAAATTATCAGACGGAAAGATGAAAAAACTCGCGAAAACGGCGCTCTGCTGGAAAACACTTTAGGCAAATTAGAAACAAAGGACGTTTTAAACCAGATAAACAAGGGCAGATACGGAAGTGAAAAAGGCGAGCAAATGTTCAACATTGCACTCGAACTTAACATAACCTGGATTAACAGGCTTCTTTTCCTTAAACTTTTGGAAGCGCAGCTTATAAATTATAATAAAGGGGATAAGAAATATAAATTTCTTGATGCGGGAATTATTACCGAATTCGATATTCTTCACGAACTTTTTCACGACGTACTAGCACAGAAACCGGAAAACCGCGGCGGCGACATTCTTAAACAGTTTTCAGGAATTCCTTATCTTAACAGCTCGCTTTTTGAACTCAGCGAATTGGAAAGAAAGGCAATTGATATAAGCGGATTAAAAGACCGCCACAAAATAACATATTTTTCCGCAACGGTTTTAACCGACGGGCAAAAGAAAAAACGGAAAGGCGAAGTTTCCACGCTGAAATATCTGTTGGAATTTTTGGATGCGCACAATTTTGGAGCCGATGCCGGGAGCAGCGAAATTCAGGAAGAAAGCAAAACTATAATTAACGCTTCGGTTTTAGGCAGAATTTTTGAAAAGATTAACGGCTACAAGGAAGGCTCCATATTTACGCCCGGTTTTATTACAATGTACATGTGCCGCGAAACTATCCGCCGGGCAGTAGTGCAAAAATTTAACGAGGAATATTCAAAAAATGCCGTAGGAATAGGAAAACGCACTGTAGGAACGGAAGAACGTCCGGTAGCAACACAAGAACGCCCCGTAGCAACAGAAGAACGTCCGGTAGGAATAGAAGAACGTCGTGTAGGAACAGGAAGACGCCCGGTAGGAACGGAAGAATGGCGTGTAGGAACGGAAGAATGGCGTGTAGCAAGCCAAAATGTTTTTAACAATTTTGAAGAATTGAAGCGGGAAATTGACCGGAGCGCGAAAGGAAGAGAAGAAGCCAACCGGATTATTAACAGTCTTAAAATTTGCGACCCCGCAGTGGGGAGCGGACATTTTCTGGTATCGGCGCTGAATGAAATTATTGCAATAAAGAGCGAACTTGGCGTATTAAATTACCGCGACGGCGGCAAACTTCAGGGTTGCAGCATCGAGATTGAAAACGACGAATTAATTATTACCGATGATGAAACCGGCGAACTTTTTAATTATCATCTTAACGATAAAGGCGAAACAATACCGCGTTTGCAAAAATTGCAGGAAACGCTTTTTCACGAGAAACAGACAATTATTGAAAACTGCCTTTTCGGCGTGGATATAAATCCTAATTCCGTAAATATATGCCGGCTGCGCTTATGGATTGAACTGCTTAAAAACGCTTATTATCTGCCCGGAACAAAACAGCTTGAAACCCTGCCCAATATTGATATTAACATTAAACAGGGAAATTCGCTGATAAGCCGTTACCCGCTGGATGCCGATATTAAAACTGCTTTGAAGAAAAGCAAATGGAGCGTGGAAAGCTACCGCGCCGCTGTTATGACTTACCGGAATGCCCGTACAAAAGATGAAAAGCGCGAAATGGAAGGCTTGATAAATTCTATTAAAGGCGATTTTGTTTCGGAAATATCGGCAAAGGACAGAAGAGTTTTGCGCAAGCAAAAGCTTACGGGCGATTTATATAACCTGAACAACCAGTTCAGCCTGTTTGCATTGACCGAAAAAGAAAAGGAAAAATGGGAGAAAGACGTAAATACAATTTCTGCCGAAATAAAAAAGCTTGAAACCGAAATTGAGGAAATTAAGAACAATAAAATTTACGAGAACGCCTTCGAGTGGCGGTTCGAGTTCCCCGAAGTGCTGGATTACGAAGGAAATTTCAAAGGCTTCGATGTCGTGATTGGAAATCCGCCGTATATAAGACAGGAAGAATTTGCTGATATAAAATCACTTCTCAAAGAGAATTACAAAATCTACCATTCAATTGCAGATTTGCTTACTTATTTTGTTGAACTCGGTTATAAAATTCTTAAAACAGACGGAGCTTTTCAATTTATTATTTCCAATAAGTTTACCCGCACAAATTATGGCAGTGTTATGAGAAGCTTTTTAAAAGATAATACCCGTTTGATAAACTTTATTGATTTCGGAGGTTATTCAGTTTTTGATGAAGCTACTGTTGACCCTGCAATTTTAACTTTTAACAAATCCATTCAGGAAAATTCAAATTTTGTGCACTGTAAAATTGAAAAGGATTTTAATGGAGACATTGAAAATTACCTTAAGCAAAATTCGCAGTTTATAATGCAAAATAACCTTCCGGAAAATACCTGGTCCTTTGAAAGCGATATTGTTACGAAGATAAAACTAAAAGTAGAAGCACAAGGGATAAAATTAAAGAATTGGGATATTACAATAAATTACGGAATAAAAACCGGACTAAATGAAGCGTTTGTAATTGATGAAAAAACCAAAAATGAACTTATTGCTAAAGACCCAAAAAATGCAGAACTATTAAAGCCAATGTTAAGAGGAAGAGATATACAGAAATGGTATCCTGATTATCAAAATTTGTGGTTGATAAATTCGCATAATGGAATTAAAGAAAAAGGCATAAAAAGGATTGATATTGAAAATGAATTCCCGACAATTTTTAATTACTTTAAATCATTTAAAGATAATTTGTTAAAAAGAATCGATCAAGGAGATCATTGGACAAACTTAAGGAATTGTGCATATTTGGAAGAATTTGAAAAACCAAAAATTGTTTACCCAAATATGACTAAGTATTTGCCTTTTGTTTATGATGAAGAAAAATATTATACAAATCAAAAGTGTTTTATTTTAATAGGGGCTAAACTTAAATACTTAATATCTTTTTTAAATTCTAAATTATTTAAGTATTGTTTCAAAGATAATTTTCCTGAATTACTTGGCGGAACGAGGGAATTAAGTAAAGTTTTTTTCGAAGAAATCCCGGTTAAACAAGTTAGCGCTGAACAGGAAGAAGTATTTAAAGAGAAGGTCGATCAAATCCTGCTTGCCAAAAAAGAAAACCCCAAGGCAGATACAAGCTTGCTTGAAGCCGAAATAGACCGATTGGTTTACGAGCTTTACGGACTGACCGAAGAAGAAATAAAAATAGTGGAAGGCTGAACCCCTCCCCCGACAGATGCCGGGTAAACCGACCTCCCCTTTAGCAAAGGGGAGGAGATAAACCATTTAAAACAAAAGTATCACGAAGACATATTCCCTGTGATACTTTTCAAAAAGGTTTACCTAATTGCCTAAAAACCCGATTCCTGAAACCCTAAAAAAACTATTTCATCAAAATTAATTTCTTAACCGAACTGAATTCACCTGCCTGTAATTTGTACAAATAAATTCCGGAAGAAAGGTTCGAAGCATCGAACTTCACTTCATAATTTCCGGCTGGCTGCTGCCGGTTTACAAGTGTTGCTACTTCCTGACCGAGCATATTATATACTTTCAAAGTAACAAAATTGTTCATTGGTAATTGGTAACTGATCATTGTAGAAGGATTAAAAGGGTTTGGGTAGTTTTGCATAAGAACAAAAGTCTTATTCTTCTCTTCAGATTTTTCCACATCAACTGTTGTTTCGTCCAGCGAAAAGATACCATTTGCATAGGTGCAAAGATATATCTCAGTTCCTGATTCGGAAATAGAAAGGTTCGTTAAAATCCTGTTATATAAATTATCGTTTGTTTCAACCCAATTACTGTAAGTATTATCGCCGTTTCTGAAAACACCCGAAGACTGCGAGGCAAGCCATATAATTCCGTCCGGCGAAGTTTCCAATGCTGCAATATTCATATTCGTAGGGATTGAATTTGTGTTAGTCCAGCTTGTGCCTGAATTTGAAGAAATATAAACGGCAAACTCTCCGTTATCAACTCTGTAAGTGTGCGCTAAAGCCTCACCGTTATTTAATTCTGTTACAAAATAGCATCCATGGTATGAAGCAGGTAAATCGGAATTTACCGGAAGCCATTCTTCGCCGCTGTTTGCAGAATAAAATATTCCTCGGTTTGTGCCGATAACTAAATTATTGTTTGAAAGTTTTGCAATAGAATAAACAACAATTTCATCTTCAAGTCCTTCATTAATTTTTACCCAATTATCTCCATTATCTGTGGATTTGCAAACTCCATCCGAAGAAGCAAGGTATAATCCGGAAGCAGTTTCAATAATATCATAACAATCAAGATAGTAAGAAAACACAGAAGTAATTTTTTCCCAGTTGCTGCCGTTATCAGTTGATTTGTATAATCCGCCTTCTTTGGAACTACGATATATGGATAAAGCAAGTAAATTTCCGTTATTAATCTTTATAAAATTGTTTACCAATCCCATATTCGATTTTACAATCTGCCAGCCGGCGCCGTTATCATTCTTATAAATTGTTCCGAAAGAAGTGCCTGCAAGCTGATAATTATTCCCTTTATAATAAGCGGTATAAAGCATATTATTCATACCGTTTGAAGTAAATTCCCAATTATCTCCTGAATTGCTGCTTACGTAAATTCCTCCTGGCTGACTTTCATTATTTACACCTGCAAAAATTTTGCTGCCCGAAATTGCAACCGCATACATCGTAAAGGGAGAAGGGAGTCCGTTATATTTCCGGATCCAGCTTTCACTCGAATCAGTACTGATGTAAATTCCTCCGGTAGTATCGCGCGAAATGGAATAAAAAGCAGCGTAGACGTTTCCGTTGGAATTATCAACCTTTAAATCCAGCACGCCGTGTCCTCTGTCGTCCATAGGAATTCCTGTGTGAACAGCTTCCCAATTATCTCCGTCATTTGTGGACCGGTAAACTCCGTTTGCGTAAGTTCCTGCGTAAAGATAATCGCGCGATGTTTGATGATTTGATACAGCAAGCGAATAAATATCGAAATTGTAAGCAAATCCTGTTGTTTTTATTTCCCAGTTTTGTCCGTTATCTGTTGAACGATATAAAGAATTCAGCTTAGATGCAAAGATATAACCCTTGCTATTAATTGCCAGACGAATTACTGATGAAAGTCCGAGACGCGACCAGTTTAATCCTTTATCGCGGGAAATATAAACTCCGTTGCCGCCGGCTGCATAAATAAACCCCGAAGTGGAATCGAACCGCGAAACAGCCAGATTATTATACGAATATGTTAAATCCAAACCGCTATTACGCTCTTCCCAGTTTTCGCCTTTATCGGAAGAATAATAAATTCCGCCGGAATACGGAGTTATAAAAATTTCGTTATCATTTATGCAAAGTATATCATGAATTGTTGCGTCGTAAGGCAGTCCGCTGTTTATCGGTTTCCATTCCGAAGTTCCTGAATTAAATCTGTACATACCGCCGCGGTCAGTTCCAGCATAAACAGTTCCGTCGGGAGAAGTTTCAAGTGTTTGAATCAATCCTCCTTCAGGCACAGTAATCCTTTCCCATCCTGTCTGGGCAAATAATAACGCGCTAAAAAGCACAAATAAAACAATATTTTTGAGCATGATATTTTCTCCTGTAAATTTAAGTATTAATATAACAATTCCTTTAATGAATTATTTGTGATTATTTTCACTAAATCTCGTAACAGAAGAATTGCAATGATACAGAGTATGATTTTTGTGAGAGCAGGAAATACATTTTACGGAAAAATTAAAAATGGAAGCGGTGCGTAAAGTTAAGTCTCCGGAGCTTAAAGCCCCGGAGATAACTTGTTTATTGCTGCTGATTTATTGAATACCAGTCAATTTTACGGGTTAAAAACATTACAATTGATAAAACAACAAACAAGAGAATACTTCCTACAATAAGCGCATAATCCTGCATCTGAATAATTGTAAAAAGAAAACCGTAAAGAATAAGCAGCAGAGCAAGAATTACAAACACAAGTTTTTTATCCTTTAGCACAGCAAGTGAGTAAAGAGAAATAACTGAAATACTGCTTAATGTTGAAAAGAAAAATGCAAAATCGTAATTAGTCTGTTCACCTACCGAAAGCAACAAAAGATAAAAAATAACCAAGGCAAAACCTATCATCGCGTACTGGAAAGGATGCAGGTGTTTTTTGTTAAGAATTTCTATAAGGAAAAACGCAAGAAATGTTAGTCCGATAAAAAGAAAATCGTATTTGGAAGTACGCATAGTTTTTTGGTATTGATCAACCGGAAGCAGAAAATCCACTCCGAAAGAAGACGATTCGAGGTTAACATCGGTGCCGATCCAGCTTTGCGGGAAATTTCTGTTAAGGTGCGATATCCGCCATTCGGAGCTGAATCCATTTCCGGTAATATTTCTTTTCTCCGGCAGAAATTCTCCGCAGAAGCCAGGGTTTATCCAATTCGAATTCAATTTCACTTCAGTAGATTTACCGGCGGGGATGAAATTAATTCTGTTGCTTCCGCTTAAATCAATTTCAATTAGGAAAGGAATAGCTGCGGAACTTTCTAACCTTTCTCCAATTATCGCTGTAATTCCGCTCTTTATTAATCTGTTATTTTGTATTCCTGGATTTGTATTAAGTTTTTTCCCGCCGAAATTAATAGTAACATTTCCCTTAATTCCTTTTAAATCTGTAATTCCGAGGTTCATTACAGCTTTATCCCACTTAATGGAATTTGTGTCAATACCCAGCTCCGTAAAATCGGGAGCTTTAAATTCCCCAGAAATGATAAGTTTCGAGTTGTAAAGCGGAATTTCGTAAATACCGCGTTTTCTTATTTCACTTTCGATATTCCCGTCAATTTTAAGTATTTCGGGTAAAAAACTGGCAATTCCGTTATCGGTAAAAGTTCTGCCGTTGTTGATTGTAAAAACTTCATAAGGAAGTGATAATATTGGACCGGTAATAGTCTGCTCTCTTCCCCATTTTTCGCTTACTTCAAATACAGCTTCTTCTCTGCGCGTTTCTCTTTCGCGGATTAAATCCTGAATCATAAAAGAGGCAATCATTAAAATCAGAATTAAAAACAAAATTGTTATAAGTTTTAAAACAGGTGAGTATTTCAGTCTGTCGTTCATTTCTGCCTCGGTTATATGGTTTATTAAAAATGTAAGAAACGGAAAGCAGTTCAACAGAAATTTCCGCAAACAGTTTCGGAGGCGGACAAGTAGAAATAAATCTCCAAAATTGTTAAAATCCGGCTTTCAAAAATGTACAGAAAAACTTTATTCTATTTCAAAAGAAGTTGATATTTCAGCCGTTTTATCAAGCATTCCGGAAACCGAACAGTATTTCTCCATTGAAAGATCGATTGCTCGTTTTACTTTTCCCGGGTCTGCTTTTCCCTTTAAAATATAATGCACGTTTATTTTGGTAAAAACAGCGGGCAGTTTTTCTTTTCTTCTCTCGCTTTGTATCTCAATTCTGAAATCTGAAATCTCCTGTCTCTGCTTTTTAAGAATATCAATTATATCAACCGCGCTGCAGCTGCCAAGAGCCATTAGCACAAGTTCCATCGGGCGGGCGCCGTTGTTTTTACCGCCATGGTCTGTTCCCGTATCAATTAAAATTGGAACCCCGGAAGATCCTTTTGCTTCAAAATTGAAAGCATCGTCAATTCTTTTTAATGTAACGTTCATATTTCCTCTATTTTGATTTTTCTAATGCCTGAAAAATATCTTCAAGAATATCTTCGTAATTTTCAAGACCTACTGACATCCTTACCATTCCTTGTGTAATTTTCACGTCCAACCTTTCCTGTTCCGCAAGTTTTGAATGAGTTGTAGTGGCAGGATGTGTAATTGTTGTGCGGCTGTCGCCAAGATTTGAAGTTACAGAAAGCATTTTAAGATTATTGATAAATTTCATCGCTCTTTCAACTCCGCCTTTTACTTCGAAAGAAACAAGACCGCCGCCCATTTTCATCTGCTTTTTTGCAAGTTCAAATTGCGGGTGCGATGGCAGAAACGGATATCTAACAAAATTTATCTCAGAATTTTTTTTGAGTTCTTTTGCAATTTCCAGTGCATTAAAGCAGTGGCGTTCCATTCTTAAAGAAAGAGTTTCGATACTTTTGGATAAAATCCAGGCATTAAAAGGAGAAAGAGAAGGTCCGGTTGTGCGGGCAAAAATCCTTATCTGGTTTATTAAATCCTTTCTTCCTACAACTGCTCCGCCTAAAACCCGTCCCTGTCCGTCAATAAATTTTGTTGCCGAATGCGTAACCAGATCGGCGCCGTAATCTGCCGGTGTTTGAATAACCGGCGTGGCAAAGCAGTTATCAATATTAAAAATCAGGTTATGCTTTTTTGCAAGCTTTCCTGCGTAAGTTAAGTCGGCAATTTCAAGTCCGGGATTTGAAGGAGATTCGAGATACAGCATTTTGGTATTTGGGTTTATTGCATTTTCCCAGGTCTCGGGTTTATCAATATCAACATAGCTGCACGATATATTCCATTTGGGAAAAATCTTTGTGAACAAAGAATGGGTTGCGCCGAAAAGTGAACGAGAAGCTACAATATGATCGCCTGAATTAAGAAGTGCAGCAATACCCGAAAAAACTGCCGACATACCGGTTGCAAATGCAAAGCCGTCCTCACATCCTTCAAGATATTTCAGCTTTTCAATAAATTCTTCCGTGTTCGGGTTCCCAAAACGGGAATAAGAATGACCCTCGACTTCTTCATCGAAAATTGCTTTGGCGTGCTCGGCACTGTTAAAAACAAAACTTGATGTTAAAAAAATAGGGGAAGAGTGTTCTCTGTATTGTGTCCTTTCTGTCTGCTTGCGGATTGCTTCTGTTTCTTTCTTCATAAAATACCGGATGTCTTATTATTGATGTAAGCATAATAAAAAAAATAATACTATTTACGAAGAAAAATGTTGAAACAAGATTATGAGTAAGAAGTAAGAGTAAGGTAAAAAAACCCAACACCCTAATTTCCTGTTTCCCCAAACCCCTGTTTTTCCTTAAACTTATAACTGAAACCTTAAAACCTAATTTCTCCATTTGCCTAAAACATGTTATTTTTTATTTTCACAAGTGTAATAAGTAGCTGTCTCCTGACAGGATGAAAAGTTTGAGATCCTTTAGTGAATGCAATTTCAGGAGCTACTAAATTAACAACTGAAGAAAAAATCAATTAGGAAAAATGATGAGGTTAAAGTTAATATTTATTATTGTTGGATTAATAACTTTACTAATTAAAATGTATCTTAAGAAAGATGAAAAAATATTTAATGGCGCATTTAGTCGCTTGTTCTCGGTTTATAGTTATATAGTCATTACACTAGGGGTAATTGCATTAATACAGTTAATAATAGATTTTCTATAAAACAGGATTATTCAAGTATTAACTGGTATTACTCCTTCCGGCATAAACTAAAAATTCCACCCACCTGCCGCTAACCCAAAAGCGACAGGTTTGTTTTTAACTAAATGAGGGCAAAGCGTAATTTATAATGCTGTTGTTGGGGTAGTAGGGCAGAGATTACGAATATGATCAGGATTATGATTAAGAAAAACCCAAAAAACCTAATTCCCTAATTTCCTGAAACCCTGACATCCTGTTTTTACTTATAACTGGGAACTGAATACCAGGCACTGTTATTCACTGCCTCCGATGTTCAGTCAAACATTTAATAAATTCATAGCAAGTTATAAATTACAAACTATTTAGCCTGCCACGCAGTTTTTGAATTTCCGAAACGTTTTTTAGGACTGCTTTTCCCTGAAGGATTAAACCGTGAGGGATTCGAACATCTTCTTCCCTGACTGGTTGCTGTTTTTACCGGATTATGATCTTTTAGCGGGAATGGATGATTATCAATTATATCTATTTTTTTTGAAGTCAATTTTTCAATATCGCGCAGATACGATTTTTCTTCTGCATCGCAAAAAGAAAGCGCTGTGCCTTTAGCGCCGGCTCTTCCGGTTCTCCCTATACGGTGGACATAAGTTTCTGCAATATTTGATATTTCGAAATTAATTACATATTCAAGGTCATCAACATCAATTCCGCGTGCAGCAATATCAGTTGCTACAAGCACACGTGTTGTTTGCGCCTTAAAATTTGAAAGCGCTCTCTGCCGCACGCTTTGAGCTTTATTCCCGTGAATTGCTTCGGCTTTTATATTATTCTGTAAAAGCACTTTTGCCACTTTATCGGCACCGTGTTTTGTCCGTGTAAATACAAGCGCGGTTTTAATATTTGTATCCTTTAACACATTCACGAGCAACGCGTTTTTATTTCCTTTATCAACAAAATATATGTATTGTTTAATAATATCAACTGTTGACGAAACCGGAGTTACCGAAACCATAGAAGGATTATTTAAAATTGTGTTAGAAAGTTTTATAATTTCGGGCGGCATTGTTGCGGAAAAGAATAAAGACTGCCGTTGCTTTGGAAGCGCTGCAAGTATTTTTTTTATATCGTGAATAAAACCCATATCAAGCATCCTGTCCGCTTCATCCAAAACAAAAAGTTCTATATCGCGTAAAGATATATGACCCTGGCTCATCAAGTCCAAAAGTCTGCCAGGAGTAGCAACCAAAATATCGATGCCGCTTCGCAGAGCTGTTATTTGCGGATGCTGCCCGACACCGCCGAAAATAACAGTGTATTTTAATCCGGTATGTCTTCCGTATGCTTTAAAACTTTCTTCAATCTGTATAGCGAGTTCGCGTGTGGGAGTAACAATAAGACTTCTGATTTTCCTCTTTTTGGTAAAAGATTTATCTTTGCTTAGTAATTGAAGTATCGGTATCGCGAAAGCAGCTGTTTTTCCCGTTCCGGTTTGAGCGCATCCAAGTACATCTTTCCCTTTAAGAACAATTGGAATTGCTTGTTTTTGAATTGGTGTTGGTGTTGTATATCCTTCTTCTTCTACGGCTTTTAATATAGGCTCAATAATATTTAATGATTTAAAATTAATTTCCGTTTCCTGTGATGAGTTATTAAACTCTGCAATGTTTATCAAGTATTTAATCCTTTGATTATTAATGTGTGTGTAATTTATGCGGCTTGTCGTAAAACGTGGGGTTTAATGCACATGTATTTCAAGCATATAAGGGAGATTTAATATATCGCCCGTAAAACGCAAAACAAATATAGCATTTATTTATCAAAGTTAAAAGGCGTTTTGCAATTTATAAGGCTGACTATCAAATCTTCGCAGATTGAAATGAGGTGTTTTTACGTCCCGTCAGGAGTTAGTCTTGACGAAATACAGAAAACTCATCTCCCGCTGCGAACTCAAAACAGCGGGAAAAGACGAGAGTAAGCTTGCCCGCCTCAGGAGGGATTGAGATTAAGATTATGATCAAGAAAAAATCCTAAAACCATAATTTCCTAAAAACCTGAAAACCTGTTACTCTAATTGCCTGAACCCCTGATTACAACAGAATATGTTAGTTATGATAAAATAGTTTACTTGACTTGTATAACGCCAAGCGTTATATTTCGTTATGATTAAATCATTTGCCGATAAAGAAACCGAAGAATTGTACTTCACCGGAAAAAGTAAGAAAATGAATCAGGTTATAATTAAAACTGCATTACGAAAATTGGATTATTTGAATGCTGCTGTTTCTATAAAGGATTTAAAAGTTCCTCCGGGAAACAGATTAGAGGCTTTGAAAGGTGATTTAAAGGGGAAATACAGCATAAGGATAAATGATCAGTACAGAATAATTTTCTATTTTGAAGATGTAAACGCTTTTGAAGTTGAAATTATCGATTATCATTAGGAGACAAAATGAATAATATAAAAAGAGAACCCGCACATCCGGGGGAAATACTAAGGTCCGAATTTCTGGAAGAAATGGGAATTACACAGGTTGAACTGGCAAAAGCAGTAAATACAACATTTAGAACCATTAACGAAATTATAAATAAAAGAAGAAATTTAAGTCCGGAAATGGCGCTGAAATTATCTAAATATTTTGGCACATCGGTTGAATTATGGCTGAATTTACAAAATCAGTACGACATATATATATTATTGAAGAAAAATAAAAACATATTGGATTCGATACATCCTTACAGGGTAAGTGCATAATTGTAACCATATATAAAAGTCCTGCCGGGGCAAAAAAGCGCACCAAATGAGGCTGGCTATATAGAACAAACACTAATGCCAGAAGTTAATATTTTAGCAATTCTTCACAGGAAGTTGCAGAAGAACGAGTTGAATAAATAGGTAAAAAATGACGTATAAAATAATACTTTTAATAGTTGGTTTGATTTGTTTTACGTTAAAGTTGTTTGTTAAAGAAGATAAAGAAGTGTTTAAAAGTAAAATGGGTAATCTATATGAAATTTATGGTTATATTGGTATTGCAATTGGTGTATACGCACTTGTTCTGTTATTAAAAGACTTGGTTGAAATGTTTTAAACTTTGGTTAATACTTTCTGTTCGATTTTATAGTCTCGTCATAAGTTATTCGTCTCGGTATAAACAGTAAATTACTCACCCACCGCTAAACTAAAAGCGGCGGGTTTGTTATTACGTCGGTTATCTGCTACAATTGCGGGAAAAGACGAGAGTAAGAGGAGGGATTGAGATTAAGATTATGATCAAGAAAAATCCTAAAACCCTAATCCCCTGAAAATCTAACTCCTGCTTTTACTTATAACTTATAGCTGAAAACTTACAACTGTTTTCCTGAAAACCTAAATTAAAACCTGCTGCAATGTTGATTTTAAGGCAGTATTGCCTTAATATTGCGCAATGAATTCTTTAAGTAATAACTCCAAAATACAAATCTGGTTTATAACAGCCAGACCCAAAACTCTTCTTGCGGCAATTGTGCCGGTAATTGTCGGCAGCGCGATTGCTTTTAACGACGGTTCGTTTAAATTCATTCCGGCAGCGGCAGCTTTGTTGTGCTCGCTTTTAATCCAGATAGGAACCAATTTTGTAAACGATCTTTACGACTTTATGAAGGGAACAGATAAAAAAGACAGGGTTGGTCCGCGGCGCGCTTTGGTTGAAGGACTTTTGACCGTAAATGAAATGAAAGCCGGAATAGCTGTAACCTTTATTTCAGCTTTTCTACTGGGTTTATATCTTGTTTATATAGGCGGCTGGCTGATATTAATTATTGGAATTGTTTCTATCGCCGCCGGATTTGCATACACTGCGGGCCCATATCCGCTTGCATATAACGGACTTGGTGATGTTTTTGTCTTTGTCTTTTTCGGAATGGTGGCAACAACCGGAACTTATTTTGTACAGACGGGAGATATTTCGCTTTTCGCATTCTGGGCTTCGATTCCCGTCGGCGCGCTTGTTACAAATATTCTTGTTGTAAATAATTACCGCGATATCGATGAAGACCGGATTTCCAAAAAAAATACACTTGCAGTAAAACTCGGTAAAACTTTCACACGGCTTCAATACGTCAGTTTTATGATAATTTCGTATCTCGTTCCTTTTGTAGTTTATATAACATTTAAGAACAGTCCTTTTGTCTTTCTGCCGTTGTTATCATTTCCGCTTTCGGTAAAATTAGTTAAAATGATTTACAAATTAGAAGGCAGCGAGCTGAATAAAACACTTGAGCTGACGGCAAAATTATCCGGTATTTATGCAATTTTATTTGCAATCGGTATAATTTTATGAAACTTGGCGGATTGGAATATTACAATTATTCGCTTCCGTTAAAAACCAGTTTTATAACTTCTGCCGGAAATATTTCAGAATGCCGCGGAATAATCCTTAAAATTAACGATGAAAACGGGAATACAGGTTTCGGCGATATTCCTTTGCTAAAAGGTTTTAATTCGGAAAATGAATCTGAAATTATTACAGAATTAAACAGTTTTAATCCTCAAAAAATTGATGTAACTGATAAATTCCCCCCCGGCAAAATATTGTTCCGGTCAAAAACACTTCAATTCGCATTCGATCAGGCGATAACTCAAATAATACTGAAAAACAATTCTAAAGCGCTGAATGTTGATTTTGTAAATCCTGTAAAAGTAAATGCCGTAACCAGTTTAAGCAATCCCGAAGTTTTGGAAGAAAATATCCGCAAGTTTATTTCCAACGGCTGCAATACAGTGAAAATTAAAACCGGTATTTCGGATTACCAAACTGAATTACATACTATCCGGAAAATGCGGAAAAGTTTTCCTTTGCTTAATATCCGGTTGGATGTAAACGGAGCCTGGAGTTTTGAAGAATCACTTAAAAATATTGATTTACTGAAAGATTTGAACATTCAATACATTGAGCAGCCGGTTGCAGATACCAAGGACTTAATCAAGCTTTCAAAGATTTCCGAAATCCCGCTATGCGCCGATGAATCAGTCAGATGTCTTCACGACGCTGAAGAAATTGTCAGTTGCGGAAAGATTAAATTCATTGTCCTCAAACCTTCACTTTTCGGCGGATTTTCGGATTTCTTTCGTTTGAAAGATCTGGCAGAAGAAAATGCTGTTAACTTAATAATTTCCTCTTCGTTCGAATCTTCTGTGGGAAACAGCTGGTTGATTATGCTTGCCGCCTCGTTAAACCATAAATTCGCTCACGGACTTGCAACACGAGATTTTTTTGCCGGCGACTTAATAGAAAATCCTTTTCCTGTTTCCGGCTTTAAAATAAATTTTGTGCCTGAAAAATTACGGCATATAAATCCATTGAGGGAACATGTAAAATGAAAACCCCTAACTTGGATAAATGGCTTTTTAAATATTTAATCGGGAACGAAGAAAAAATTGTATTTGAAAACGCGGAAACGCAAATTAAATTAAAAGATTTGCGAGAATTGATTTCAGGTTTCTGCGATTTCCTGCTGTCTAAAAAAATTAAGGAAAATGACAGAGTTGCAATTTGCGCTGCTAACTCGATTGAATTTGCGGCAATGCTCTTTGCAATTTGGGAAACAGGCGCCGTGCCGGTTTTGCTGAATACACGACTTCTTAAAGAAGAATTGATTTATCAAGCAGAATTCTCGGACTGCAAAATTATCATTTCGGACAGATTTACTGAAAAACCATTCGTGCCGTTTCCGAAAATAAAAAAAACTGTAGTTCCCGAATCCGAGCCGGGTAAGTTTTTTCCGACAAAAGATGCCGTAATAATTTTTACTTCGGGCTCACGAAACCAGCCAAAAGCGGTTGTCCACTCTTTCAGAAATATGATAAACAGTTTTAAAAACACAAATTCGGCAGTCAAATTTGAACCCGGCGATACTTTTCTTGTGTCGCTTCCGTTTTATCATATCGGCGGATTGATGATTATTATCCGCGCATTTCTTTCCGGTGGGAAACTTGCTTTTCCGCAATCATTAAAAACTGATGAACTGATTGAAGGCATTTTGAAATTTCGCCCGAACTTTATTTCGCTGGTACCCGCACAAATGATTTCTGTAATCAATAAAATTAAAAAAACTTACTCGGGGTTAAAAATGATTTTTTTAGGCGGCGGACCATCAACACCCGCTAATTTGGAAATGTTTATTGCCTCAAATTTCCCGATTGCTAAAGTTTACGGTTCTTCTGAAACCTGCTCGATGATAACGCTTCTGCAACCCGATGAATTAAAAAAACACCCGCTTTCTTCAGGAAAAGTTTTACCGGGCAGCGAAATAAAATTTACTGCCGACGGAGAATTTGTTGTGAAATCGGATGCGCTTTTTAAGGGGTATTTAGGAAAGAGTAAGAGAAGGAGTAAGAGTAAGAATTTTTTTACAGGGGATTATGGTTATGAAGATGATGAGGGATTTATTTATATTCAAACGCGAAGGGAAGACTTGATAGTTACCGGCGGGGAAAATGTGAATCCGGAAGAAATAGCAGAAATCCTGCAATCTTTTTATGAGATTGATGAAGTATTTGTTTTTGCCGAAAATGATGAAAAATGGGGACAGATAATTTGCGCGGCTGTTTCTGTTAAAAATAAAAAAGCAGATTTTGAAGAAAATATTTTTAAACATCTTCGTTCAAATCTGCCTGATTATAAAATTCCTAAAAAAATATATTTGTTCAGCAAATTACCCATAAATGAAATGGGAAAACTTCTGCTGAACGATTCCGAAAAAAGAAAAGCTTTAAATATTTTTAATAAACTGTAAAATATTTTCGGGTATCGGCTTTTTATTTCCCGTCTTTTTCTCGAGGCAAACGTGGACAGTATTTACAACTGCTACAACATTATTATCGTTGTTATAAATTGTAAATTCGCACGAAAAAGAAGATTCGCGGATTTCCAGGATGCTGAATTTAATTTTAACTTCCTGTCCCGGACTTAAAGGTTTTTTAAAATCTGCCGAGGTTTGTTTAACCGGATATGTGTAAATCTCATTGTTAAAGAAATCGTCGTATAATCCGCCGGAATTCATACACTTTTCCAGTGAATAATGAACTATGCGGAAAGTATTTCCGAAGAAAATAACTCCAGCCGGATCGGCATCGTAAAATGTAACTAAATAATTAACAAACATATTTTCCCTGTATTTTTTTGATTATCATCATAAAGTTATGGAAAATATAAAATTTTTGAAAGCAGAAATTAAGTTTAGATACTTAATAAATGTTAATTAATTATTTAATATTGTTTTTGGATTTCAAAATCACATTAACCTGTCATACTAAACTGTCTGCTCTAAAGTGAAATATGGTGATGAGTAATTCTGGTTTTATATATTTTTCAGCAATACCTCATTTCAAAAATTTATTCATTAAAATTTATTTTTTACTTAACTTATAAAGTGAATTTACTAAAATTATTAAATTATTTAATAGCTTTAAGGAATAAGAATGAAATATATAATTAATAGTCTTTCGGTAAATACTTTCGGCGATCCCGAAAATATCCCTGTAATATTTGTGCACGGATTTCCTTTCGATTATTCGATGTGGGAAAACCAGATTGCTGAATTAAAGAACGATTATTACTGTATTTCTTACGATGTGCGGGGATTGGGTGACAGTTATGTGGGCGACGGGCAATATACAATGGATGCATTTGCCAGCGATTTGTTTTCGATTGTTCACGAAATGAATATTAATCAACCTGTTTTGTGCGGACTTTCGATGGGTGGTTACATTATTTTAAGGACACTCCAACGCGATTCCAAGAGGTTTCGGGGAGTGGTTTTATGCAACACCAAAGCTTCGGGCGATGATAACGAAGCTAAACTGAAACGCGCTCAGGCAATAGACGACATAAATGTAAAGGGGCTCGATTTTTTTGTATCGAATTTTGTTCCTAATTGTTTTTCGGATTTCACAAAGAAAAAGAATCCTGAATTGGTTGAAAAAATTACGCAAAATGCAAAAAGGCATATCCCTAAAGGTGTTAAAGGTTCTGTATTTGCAATGCTGAGCCGGAACGATACAAACGAAATTCTTCCAAAATTAGAAATACCTGCACTTGTTATTGCCGGCAAAGATGATAAAATAACTCCGGTTACTGCAATGAAGGAAATGGCTGATAAAATAAAAGATTCCGATTTTACTGAAATTCCGAACGCAGCCCATTTAACACCGCTTGAAAATCCGGAAAAATTTAATAAGGCATTAAAAGAATTTCTGGATACGAAAATCACAAAATAATTTTTTGGATTTATTTATTTATTTAAGTATATTTTTCATTAAAAGTTAATAAATAAAGAAATCAATTAAAATTTCGTTATTTTCTTATTCTTTAAACTTAAAATATGAAAGCAAAGTGAAGACAATTATAAACACTCAAGCAGTTTATACTGCCGGTAATCCTAAAAATATTCCTGTAGTTTTTATTCATGGTTTTTTATTCGATCACACAATGTGGAAAAACCAGGTAAATGCCTTAAGCGAAAACTATTATTGTGTTTCGTACGATATAAGAGGTTTTGGCGAAAGTTACGTTGGCGACGGGCAATATACGCTTGAAGCCTATGCAAGTGATTTGTTTTCGATAATTACAGAACTTAACCTGATTCGTCCTGTGCTCTGCGGACTTTCACTTGGCGGCTATATTGCTTTACGTACTTTAGAAAGAGACCAGTCGAGATTTAGAGGCGCGGTTTTATGTAACACAAAATCCGAAGCCGATTCGGGTAAAGACAAACTTTTAAGATATTCTAAGATTGATGAGATAAATTTAAAGGGGCTCGAAAAATTTACCGGTGAATTCATTAAATCCTGCTTTTCGGAAAAAACACTCGGTGAAAAAGAAAATTTTGTTTCATCATTAATTGAAAACGGCTGTAAAAATAACCCCAGAGGAGTTAAAGGCGGTTTGTTTGCAATTTTAAGCCGTACCGATACAACTGATTTTTTACCTCAGATTAAAATCCCTGCACTTGTTATTGCCGGTGAAAAAGATAAAAAAACACCTGCTGCTGAAATGAAAAAGATGGCAGAAAAGATTCCAGATTCGAAATTTACGATAATTAAGAATGCCGGACATATTTCTCCGCTTGAAAATTCTGAAGAAGTTAATGCTGCATTAATTGCTTTTCTTAAAGGAATAAAATAAGATTTACTGAAAATTTACTTCGTGGCGGAGGTACTTACCGTTTTCGTAAATAAATTTTGCGCAGAAAAATTTTTTGTTAAAAATCCAATCGATAAATATTTTATCACCTTCCCAAAGATTAAGCTTGTTTAAATCTTCAATTTTAATCCATTCAAGTTTACCTTCGGGAGATTCTGTCAATTCGCCTGTAAATTCCGTTGATGTAAAAAGAAAAACGTGCCAGTCGAAAAAACCGTCAAACTTCGGGAAAGTAATAAATCCTTTAAGAGCGGGATTAATCATTGTTAAACCCGATTCTTCCTGTACTTCTCTTATTGCGCAGTCGAAAGGTGATTCTCCGGATTCGAATTTTCCGCCCAATCCGTTCCATTTGCCTTTATGATAATCATTTTCCTTTTTGTTGCGGTAAACCATTAAAACTTTGTCGTCTTTCAATAGATAACACAATGTTGCAAGTTTCATATTTCAAATCAAAAAAAAAGACGGCGTAAAGCCGTCAGATGAAAAAAATTATTTAAGATAAACCCACATACTTATATTTCTGCAGGTAATTTGTTATGTAATCTTTAATCCCTTCTTCAAGAGAAGTAATTGGTTTGCTGTAGCCGGCGTTTCTGATTTTTTCAATATCTGCCTGAGTAAAATATTGGTATTTATCCCTCATTCCTTCCGGCATATCAATGTAATTGATTTTAGGAGTTTTTCCGAGTACTTTGAAAATAGCAGTTACAAGATCGTTCCAAGTTCTGGCAGTTCCGGTTCCAACATTAAAAAGTCCGTTTTTTTCATGATTTTCGAAAAAGTGAAGAATCATTTCTACGGCATCGTTAACATAAATAAAATCGCGCTTTTGTTCTCCGTCTTTGTATTCTTTTTTGTAGGATTTAAAAAGACTTACTTCTCCGGCAGCAGTAATCTGTTCGTAAGCTTTGTTAATAACGCTTCGCATTTCACCCTTGTGGTATTCGTTAGGTCCGTAAACATTAAAAAATTTCAAACCTACTACTTTTTCGTCAATTTCCATCTTTTTCAGCCAAAGATCAAACATTTGTTTGGAGTATCCGTACATATTCAAAGGGCGGAGTTTTTCAATTTCATTTTCATCATCTTTATATCCAAGAGAACCGTCTCCGTAAGTTGCAGCCGACGAAGCATAAATAAATCTTGCTCGTTGAGGCAGGCAGTATTTTACAAGTTCCTTACTGAAACGGAAATTATTCTGAACAAGATAATCGGCATCTTTTTCTGTTGTAGATGAACAAGCGCCTAAATGAATAACAGTATCAACATTAAAAGGAACTTGTTCGTCCATAATTAAATTATAAAACTCGTCTTTATGATAAATATCTAAAAATTTTAAACCGTTTAGGTTTTTCCATTTCTCTTCGCAGCCCAGCCTGTCTACTATAATAATATTTTCGTAGCCGAGCTTATTTAATTTGCTTATAAGTACGCTTCCAATAAAACCGGCGCCGCCTGTTATTACAATCATCTTTTATCCTCGCAATATCAAAATTTAAATATTTTGTTTATATTCGCTTATTACTTTTTTACAAATCCTTAATTATTATCGAACTAAAATAACAAAAAAAATAACTAATTAGCTCTCCCGAAAGGAAATATAAATGACAATAACTAAATTAAAATCTTTATTGAAGGAAAGGATACTTGTTCTCGACGGTGCAATGGGCACAATGATACAGCGGAAAAAACTGAGCGAAGAAGATTTCCGCGGAGTAAGGTTAGCCGATCATTCAAATGATCTTAAAGGAAACAACGATATACTTTCAATAACACAACCGGAAATAATAAAAAGTATTCACAGAGAATATTTAGAAGCTGGTGCTGATATAATTGAAACAAACTCGTTTAACGGAAATATTTTTTCGCAAGCCGATTATAAAACAGAAGAACTTGTTTATGAAATAAATTTTGAAGCAGCAAAAATTGCTAAAGAAACTGTAAATGAATTTTTAAAAGATAATCCAGAAAGTCCGCGTTTTGTGGCTGGTACTTTGGGACCCACAAACAAATCGCTTTCACTTTCCCCGGATATAAACGATCCCGGTTACCGTGCCGTTACATACGACCAGATGCGAGATGCGTATTACGAGCAGGCAAGGGGACTTATTGATGGCGGTGCCGACATTATTATGATAGAAACTGTATTCGATACTTTGAATTGCCGGGCTGCAATTTATGCCGTTCAGGAACTCATGGAAAAAACAGGAAAGGATTTTCCGGTAATGATAAGCGGCACCATAATAGACCAAAGCGGACGCACGTTATCCGGACAGACAGCCGAAGCATTTTGGATTTCGGTAGCGCATACAAAAAATCTTTTAAGCGTTGGGTTGAATTGTGCTCTTGGTGCCGAACAAATGAGACCTTTTCTTCGTGAACTTTCCAATAAAGTTGAATGCTTTATAAGCGTACACCCAAATGCCGGTCTGCCAAATGAATTCGGAGGATACGACCAGACTGCAGCAGAAATGACAGAAATTTTAAAAGATTTTGCCGAACACGGTATGTTTAATATTGTTGGAGGATGCTGCGGCACAACACCGGAACACATTGCGAAAATTTCTGCTATGGTTAAAAATTATAAACCCCGGATGCCTAAAAAACCTGATAATTATTTAGAACTGAGCGGAATGGAACCTCTTGTTGTAAGACCCGAAACTAATTTTGTTAATGTGGGAGAAAGAACAAACGTAACCGGTTCAAAAAAATTTGCGCGTCTTATAAAAGAAGAAAAATATGACGAAGCTTTGTCTGTAGCACGCGATCAGGTTGAAGGAGGAGCCCAAATACTTGATATAAATATGGATGAAGCAATGATAGATTCCGAAAAGGCGATTGTTAAATATCTCAATCTTCTTGCCGCCGAACCTGATATTGCAAAACTGCCAGTAATGCTCGATTCAAGTAAATGGGAAGTGATTGAAGCCGGATTAAAATGTCTGCAAGGCAAAGGAATTGTAAACTCTATCAGCTTAAAAGAAGGCGAAGAAATTTTTACCGAGCGGGCAAATAAACTATTCAAATACGGAGCTGCTGTAATAGTAATGGCTTTTGACGAGAAAGGACAAGCCGATACTTACGAGCGTAAAATAGGTATCTGCAAACGCGCGTACGAAATTCTTACTAAAAAAATAGGTTTTCCGCCTCAGGATATTATTTTTGATCCGAATATCTTTGCAATTGCTACGGGTATTGACGAGCATAACAATTATGCAGTTGATTTTATAAACGCAACAAGATGGATAAAAAGAAATCTGCCTTATGCAAAAGTTAGCGGCGGGGTAAGCAATATTTCTTTTTCTTTCCGCGGGAACGACAGAGTGCGCGAAGCAATGCATTCGGCATTTCTTTATCACGCAATTGAAGCCGGAATGGATATGGGAATTGTTAACGCCGGTCAGCTCGAAGTTTATGAAGAAATCCCAAAAGATTTTTTAGTTATAGTTGAAGATGTAATTCTAAACAGAAAACCAGAAGCAACTGAAAAACTGATTGCGGCAGCTGAAAAAGTTATTGGGAAAGGCAAAGAGTCAGCAAGTGAACAAGAATGGAGAAGCGCACCGGTAGAGGAAAGACTGAAGCACTCGCTTGTAAAAGGAATAGTTGAGCATGTAGAAGCAGATACAGAAGAAGCGCGTCAAAAATTTTCCGATCCGCTGGAAATAATTGAAGGACCTTTAATGGATGGAATGAATACAGTCGGAGATTTATTCGGATCCGGCAAGATGTTTCTTCCGCAAGTTGTAAAAAGCGCGCGCGTTATGAAAAAATCAGTTGCCTATCTTATACCGTTTATAGAAGCGGCAAAGTCATCGGCAAAAGCTCATAAATCGGGTAAAATTCTTATGGCAACAGTTAAAGGCGATGTACACGATATCGGTAAAAATATTGTCGGGGTTGTTTTAGGATGCAATAATTACGAAATCATTGATCTAGGTGTAATGGTTCCTGCCGATAAAATTATTGATACTGCAATTAAAGAAAATGCTGATATTATCGGTTTAAGCGGACTTATAACACCGTCGCTTGACGAAATGGTGGACATTGCATCGGAACTTGAAAGAAGAAAATTGAATATTCCTGTAATGATAGGAGGAGCTACAACTTCAAGGATTCATACAGCAGTAAAAATTGATCCGCAGTATTCAGGCGCTGTAGTGCATGTTATTGATGCTTCCAAAGCAGTTCCGGCAGCCGGAAATCTGGTAAATAAAAAATCTTACAATAATTATTTATCGGAAATTAAAAATGAATACAGCCGGCTCCGCGAAAATCATCAAAAAAACAGGGGGGCAAAAAAATATATTACGCTTGAGCAAGCCCGTAAAAACAAATTTAAAATCGACTGGCAGAATTATCAGCCGCCTGTTCCATTTAAAACCGGCATACAGGAATATAAAAATTATTCTCTGGGTGAAATTAGAAAGTATATCGACTGGAATCCGTTTTTTATTACCTGGGAATTAAAAGGCAAATATCCGGCAATTTTCGAAAACACGGATTACGGCGCCGAAGCTAAAAAACTGTATGAAGATGCAAATAAGATACTTGACAAAATCATTTCCGAAAAACTGCTTACCGCTGACGGAGTGACCGGAATTTTTCCTGCAAATACAATAGGCGAAGACGATATTGAAATTTATTTTGATGAAAACCGTAAAAACAGCCGTGCATTAATTCATACTTTGCGCCAGCAATATGAAAAATCTGAAAACAATCCGAGCATTGCACTTGCAGATTTTATAGCTCCAAAAGAATCGGGAAAGAATGATTATATTGGAGCCTTTGCTGTTACTGCCGGAAACGGTATCGAAAATATTATACAGAAATACGAAAAAGAAAATGACGATTACAGCAGCATTATGGTAAAGGCGGTTGCAGACAGACTTGCAGAAGCATTTGCTGAACTTCTGCACGAGAAAATCCGGAAAGAAATATGGGCATACTCGAAAGATGAAAATCTTGCAAATAATGATTTAATTGCAGAGAAATATACAGGAATAAGACCTGCGCCAGGATATCCGGCTCAGCCTGATCATACTGAAAAAATTACACTATTCAATCTGCTTGATGCTACAAAAGTTACCGGCATTACTCTTACCGAAAATCTGGCTATGAATCCGGCTGCTTCAGTCTGCGGACTTTATTTTTCGCATCCGGAAGCAAAATATTTCACTACTGGTAAAATATCAAAAGATCAGATTGACGATTACAGAAAGCGCAAAGGAATAAGTATTAATGAAGCTGAAAAATGGTTGAGACCTGTACTGAATTATGATGAAAGTGATAAATTATGAACAATAATATTAAAGTAAATCTGATTGTTGCGGCATTAATGATTTTATCGTGCGCCGAAAAGCCTTCCGAAAAACCGGATTACAGCGCTGCAGAAATAGCATACCGAAACGGTCAGTACGATTCTGCAATAGTTCTTTATAAACAAATAACCGATAAATTCCCGGAGGAATATCTGGCGTATTTTTCCAGCGGAAGCTGCAAATTTAATCTGGGCGATTATCAGGGAGCCGCTGATGATTACGGTAAAGTAATAGAAATAAGAGAAGATAATTTTATAGGATACGATAGCAGAGGGATATGTTACTTTAATCTTGAACTTTTGGAAAAAGCTAAAGACGACTTTAAAAAAGCTATTAAAATTCAACCACAATATCCTGATGCCTTTTCTAATCTTGGTTATCTCTTTTTTGTAGAGGGAGAGAATGATTCTGCTTTGTTTTATTACAATGAGGCGATAAAATCTTATTCTTACTCTCTTCCGGCATATTTCAACAGAGCAACTCTTTACGATACTTTGGGGCAATACCAACAAGCTGTTGCGGATTTAAACGAAATACTTAAAATCGATTCACTTAATGCTGTCGTTTTGAACTTACGCGGAAAAATAAAACTTAAAGCAGGCGACAAAAAAGGAGCGGATGAGGATTTTAAGAAATCCCAAAACACTAAAATGCAATAGTCCTGCAAAAAGGAGAGGGGAATTAAATGTCCGATGACCGCCGATTAATGACGGATGAATTAAAAAAGACAACTCTTCCTGTTCTTAAACAAAAAGGATTTAAGGGCAGTTTTCCTCACTTCAGAAGAATATCGGACGATAAAATTGATTTGCTGATGTTTCAATTTGATAAATACGGCGGCGGTTTTATTGTGGAAATTTCTTTTGTTATCACCAGCGAAACCGATAAATACGTCTTCCACTGGCGGAAAGGTGTAGCTCCCGAAAAACTTACCGTTGCAGACGCAAAATTACGAAAACGATTTCCCGAAGCAAATACCTGGTTTTATTATTGGGATTTATACGAGCAGAAAACCCTCTTCGGAAAAAACATAATTGCTGTTAATCCGGAAGAAAAATTTCACTTGCCGGAAAAGTATAAGCTTATCAAAAAAACTGATGAAAATATTTACAAAGAGCTTTCGGAAAAAGCAGTCAGTTGCATTGAAGAAGCTGAAAGATACTGGGAAAATCCGGACCTTTTTAATAAGAAAAAAAGATTCCGTTTGTTTGGGAAAAATAATTTTTAATTCTAAATTTTCAAGGCTGATGTTCCGGAAGAAGGAGATCGTTTACCTCTTTAACGGGACTGAAAGTAATTTTAGGCACTTCAATAAAAATTGTAATCCAGTCCGCCATACTGCCGTTCCAAAGTCCGGGAAGTTCAAGAGCTTTCAATCTGCTGCCGTTTTTTGCTTTTTCCGAGATAAAAAAAGCATTTTCATCGCGGAATTTTCTTAAATCAAAAGGTTTTCCTTTAAAATCTCTGATGCCGCAGACTAAATCGACAGGATTAAAATGCGTGGATTTTTTGAAAATTTCAAATTGCTCAGAATTATATTTATCAATCTGCGCGCTCTCAACAATCTGCAATGATACCGAATTATCTTCAAATTTAACCCAGAAAGGTCCTCCTCCGGGAGCACCCTGATTAAGCACCATTCCGCAAACGCGGATTGGTCTGTTCAGTTTTTTGTAATAATAATCGAGCAATCCTTTTGCGTCTGAACCGGAATCAGCAGGTTTGGGAATAAATAACTCTTTTTCAGCGAATTCAGACATTTCAAATATTTCATCTTTTTTGAGAGTTCCGCCGGCAATTTTGCGAAGGTAATTAAAAATACGCGACTGCGCTTTTATCAAATTTCCCGAAAGAAGTTTTTTATAAAGAATTGTAGAGCCTAATACTTTTTCCGTCACAACATTGTCGATGTTCTTAATAAAAACAATATCGCCGTTTATTTCCATCAGATTTTCCAGCAAGGCTCCGTGTCCGCCGGGGCGGAATAAAAGATTGCCGTTTTCATCCAAAAAAAGTTCATTGTTTATAGCAACGGCTATTGTATCTGTACTTTTTTTCTGCACCGAATAAGTAACGCTAAACTTATATCCGCCGCTTTCGTAAAAAGGCAGGACTTTTTCAACGTGGCTTTCAATTTCTCCGATGTGCTCGGGAGAGATTGTAAAATGAATGTTTATTTTTCCTTTCGAATTGGAGGAATACCCGATTGCTTCGGCAAGGTGTTCTTCGAGAGCAGTGCGGACTTGAGTTTCGTATTTGTGAAATTTTACCAGAGCTTTTGGTTTATCGGAATAATTTAATCCTTCGGGACTTATTAAAAAGTCGAGCAGATCATCGTATTCGATGTAAACTTTCCGAGAACCCTTTGCCTTCCGGTGTTTTTTATATTCTGCAATTATATCGTCAAAAAATGCAAACCTGTTCATCTTCTTGAAAAAATCGAGGACAGGCAGAAACTCTGTTTTGCCATTATTTACAAAATTCTGAATATCTTCCAGAGACTTGAAATTACTGATTTTCCGGGCGGTTTCAAGCTTTTCGAACATACGGGTTGCGGCTCCCGATGAAGGGACAAATTTCATTATTCTTCCGGCATCGGCAGCTTCGTGGTGAAACGATACCAATTCGTCGAAATCATTGTATTTTAAAACTTTAATGCCGTCGTCAATTGTTGCCGGGCGCACAAGACGTGCAGGAATAAATCCGCGCTTAAAAAACGAAAGCTGTTTTTCTATATCTTCCGGCGTTAAATTATGACCGGTTATTTGTTCAGTAATTTCTTTTGAAAACAATTTTGTACCATTAATAAAATTTATGCAAAGTTAATAAAAATTATTTTAACTGACCACTTGCAAATTAAATTTCTGCTTTAATTATTCTTATTAATTCTCTGATTATAACAGCCGTTATACCCCAGATTTTGTAACCGTTGAAGTTGAAAACATAAACTTTGAATTTTCTGCCTTCTCTTGGTTCGCCGTAAATTGACGGGAGTCCGAGTTTTTTAACAGGCAGAAGCTCTATTTTCTTACCGGTCTCATCAAAATAATAAGGCTCAATTAATGTGCGGGAATAATAAACTTCGGGTTCGTTTTTTATAAAATATTCCAGCGGCGCTGTAAAAATGCTTTCAACTTCGTTTTTATCAATCTTGATTTCTTCAAGCGAAAGATCAAGAAATGCCAGAACTGGATCTATGGTAATTCCGAAAGGTCCAACAAGAAAATCCAATTTTCCGATAACCGATATTTTTGAAGCGGGAATTCCAAGTTCTTCAACTGTTTCGCGCAAAGCAGTATCAATTACATCCTTATCGGAATTTTTGTCGAATTCTCCTCCCGGAAAACAGATTTCGCCGCCCTGACGGATATTTACTGCCCGTTTCTGAAAAAGCAGATGATACGAATCTTTAATCGTAATAATAGGAACTAAAACAGCAGCATTAAAATATTCATCTTTCCCGATCATCGAGCAGGATTTGGAAAGCGAGTTTTTCAATTTTGAAATTTCGGGAATTTTCATCAGCAAACTAAATATTAAGTATCAGAATAAAATATTATTGAATTCGTTCCAAAGTTTTTCGTAAGATTTAGCTGCCTTGCCCGACGGAGCAAAAATAAAAACGGGCTGCAGATGAATTCCCATCTTTTCGATATCAGAACAGTATGGGATGAAACTGGATAAGAAATTAGAATTATCTGTATTTTGCTGCATAATTTCTTTGTGCATTTTCTTGCGAAGTTCAACCATCGAATAAAAAGTATAAAGGCTTTCGGGATTAAAATCCGAATCCTTCAGAAAATCATAAAGCTTTTCGTGAGTAAGAATTGATAATGTTGTAGGAATACAAGGCTCCGTAATTATATCCGCCGCATTAAAAATATTTTCCGAAAAAAGCGTGATATTCGGGGGACAGTCGAGAAAGATGATATCGTAATTACCTTTAAGATTTTTCAGCACGCTTTTAAGTTTTTTCTTCGATTTTTTTACGTTATCCAAAAGGAGATCCAGATTCCGGTACGAAAAATCGGAAGGAAGAATATCGAGATTATCGAAATCCGATTGTTTAATGTATTTTTCAATGTTTTTATTTTCATCAATCAGTTTGCCCGAATCGAATTTTTTAGACGGACGGATCCGGAAATAATAGGAGGTTGAACTTTGAGGATCGAGATCGCAAAGAAGAGTTTTATAACCGGCGCGGGCTGCCAAGTAAGCAAGATTTACCGATGAAGCAGTTTTGCCGACACCTCCTTTAATACTGTAAACTGCTATAATTTTCACTTTTTAACCTTTGCCGAAAACATCATAAAATATTTTTATATTCCTCTTTTTCCGGAACTGAGAATACAAGATAAAAAATTCTTCTCTAACTTGCATTTTTCTTTGCGATTTTACGGCAATTAATCCTCCTACAGCCGGAAGAATTATTTTTGCAGTTTCAGGTTTAGGCCGTATACGCAAAAGATAATTTGTAAGTTTTTGCTGCTGAATTGAAAGATCGTTAAACTCGCCCAGATTATCCTGAAGAGCTTTTATCTTGTAAAGTATAATATCCATTTGCTCTTCGGGATAAATTCCCGAAAAAAATTCGAGCAAGTACCTCAGCTTTTTCAAAGAAATCCTGAATTTATGAAATTGCTCGTCAGGGGATTTTGGTACAATTATATCGCCTGCTGCAATTGTTTTTTCTAAAGCGGGAATTATTTTTTTTGCCGAAAGAGCGCTTATTTCTAAAAAAGTATTTCCCAAATCGCTTATGTTTTCGTTAACCGATTGAAGAAAGTCAGTCCATTCTTTTTTTGCTTTTACATATTTTTCGGAACGGAGCAGTCTTATAAGATTCTGCTGTTCTTTCGATCTTTCTTTTTTAAGATATTTTACAAGAAGATCGATTCCGGTATGCATTTTAAGAGGAAGAATATTTTTATAATCCGATTTATTCAGAATGTCCACGTCAATATCGCGCGATGCGTTGGTTGCGTTTTGAATATACTTAAAAGTCTGCCTGAAATGATTTTGCGTTTCTTTTGGGAATACTTTGTTTATTTGCGACAGAGCCGAACGCGTGCACCGGATTGCCACACGGAAATCGTGCAAAAATTCAGGATCGAGATTATTTTTAATTCCTTCTTCATTCAGTTTCATATTGGCAAACAATTTACCATAAATTATCTTCATTGCCAGCCAAGCAGGCATATCCGCATCAATTTCGTATTTTGGTTTCGAAGAATAAGAGCCGGGAACATTTCCGGTTAAGGATATAATTTTTTCTGTCCAGTTTCCTCTGAAAGGAAATATTGAATATTCGGAAGTAAGAGCTTCAATTTTCCCGGAATATTTCGAGTAACCTTTCAGCTTTTCTATTTTAATAAACGCTGCTTTTACTCCGTGACTTTTTAATAATGGAACATACTCGTAAAGATGAAGCCGGCTTATTGTTTTCCCATCCTTGTTAAGAACTTTAAAAACGGTTCTTTTTTGTTTGAACCGGAAATTACGGCAAATTCTGCGGCAGCCTGTTACGGAAGATAAAATATTTCTAAAACCGGTTTCGGCAATATCGTCGGCAAAAACAATTTTCTTTTTCAATTTATGTGAAGAATATCCCGATTCCTGGTTTCCGAAATGATAATTGCTGCCCGAAAAAATAAGCGATTTACCGCTTCGGAAAAGCCGCCAGTCAAAAGTATCGAATATCGAAATTATGCAGTTTTTAACTTCTTCAGTTTCAACTGTAAAATCATCATCAAGATGATTGATGAAAAACTTAAAATAGCTTTTCGACCCGGCTAAATAGTAGTTATTTGTTAAAAACACTTAAAGTTATATTTTGTTTTGAAATAATTTCAGCTTTTCGAAAATATTACTTTGAAAGTTGTTCCTTCGCCCATCGAAGTTTCAACTTCAATGTCGGCTTTGTTAAGAATAGAATATTGTCGTGTAAGCGCTAACCCCAATCCGTTCCCTTCAAATTTGTAAGGATAGTTCCCCTGTTCCATCGAAAAAGGATCGAATAAAGTTTTAATATATTCCTTTTCAATACCAATACCGCTGTCGGTAACTTCAAGAACAAGTTTGTTGTTGCTGTTCGTGTACGCTTTTATAAATACGTTCCCTTTTATCGAGCATTTAATGGCATTATCAACAAGATTTCTGATAATCTGCCAAGTTGAATAAGTGTCGCCTTCAATTTTTGTTTTATCTGTATTTATTTCAGTAATAATTTCCAGACCTTTGGAATCGGCGAGCTGCGAAAGTTCATTATACACGGCTTCAATAAGATCTTTTATATCAATGGTTTCGATATGAAAATTGTAATTCTCGGATTTAACTTCAGTAAGATCGATGAACATTTCAACAGCGCGGGTAAGCCTGTTGCTTACGCTTTTAATTGATTCGAAAATATCATTGAATTCGCTGTTTTCTGTATTTTCAAATTCATCTTTTATTAATCCCACAAAATTAAGTAAAGCGCTTAAAGGAGTTCGTATTTCGTGTGATATTTGCGAAAGGTACTGATAACTGATTTTAAATTCGTTCTTTTGTGCCGGATGTTTTCCGTTTTGCTCTTTTCCGGGAACAAGCATCAAATCTTTTTCGTCATCTTCATTTGGCTGACCGGGAATTGGCAGCACTTTGGAAATGCTTAACAGCATATCGTTTATTTCGAGAGGTTTACGTATAAAACCAATTGCGCCGGAATTAATAAACCGGTCAGTATCGGTATTATCGAGATGCGAAGTCATAAAAATGATTGGAATATTTTTTGTTTTAGGATTTTGCCTTAGTTTTTCGGAGGTTTCGTATCCGTCCAGGCCGGGCATATTTATATCAATCAGTATTAAATCGGGCAGGGTAATTTTTGCCCGCTCAACTGCCATTTCACCGCTTGTTGCAAAATCTACCGAAAAACCGTTTTCCTTTAAGTTTTTTCTGGCAAATTCTATATTTACTGTTGTGTCGTCAACAATTAATATTTCTGCCTGTTTAATTTTCTGCTGAGCCATAGTAACCTCAGTAATGATATTTAATTATCTGAAAGATATGTTTAATTTATCAAAAATAAAACATATTCAATCACATTATGAATTATGTTTTATATTTTTTAAAAGGTAATTTTCAATTCATAAAAATATAAAATTGAACGGATGAAAAAAATTAATAAAATAATTATTTATCCTTTTATTCTTTTGATAAGATTTTATCAGATTGCAATATCCCCTTTATTTCCGTCATCCTGCAGATATTTGCCTACTTGTTCACAATACACATTGGAAGCTTTGCAGCGTTTCGGGCTGATAAAAGGCGGATGGCTGGGGATTAAAAGAATATTAAGCTGTAATCCCTGGGGAGGCAGCGGTTACGATCCTGTTCCGGAAAAACCTGAAAATAAAAATAAAGTTAAATAGTAAATGCGAATTAAAAAAAAGGCAGCTTTTCAGGGCTGCCTATTAATATTTCTAAGATTAAAGTTTAAAATCCACGCCCACTTCTAATGATCCGTAACTTAATGTTCCAAATCCCAAACGTGCAGTTCCTGCAAGAGTCGGCGTAAACCAATATCTTACTCCGCCCTGAAGACCGAGGAAAAAACCTCCGTGGCTTGGAGAAGCATAACCGGCATGCGGTCCGTCCCAGCTTACAGAACCTCCGTGATAAGCCAGCACAAGTCCTGCCCAAGGATCAAATTTATCGGTATTCAGCTTAAAATGATAATTTCCCTGAGCTCCAATCATAACATTCGAGTAACTCCATTCTCCGCCGTAATAATCTTCGCTGTAACCCCAGTAACGGAAAATTCCGCCGATTCCGATAGTTCCAAAGTCCTGCACAACCATACTGTATTCGTAATTTACTCCCAATTGCGGAGCCGAACCCAGAAATGATAAACCTACGCTTGGTCCCAGATAATGGTTTTCGGGCGTGAACTGAGCAAAGACGCCAATAGAAAACATAAAACAAAAAACTGCTGCCGAAATTTTTCTGAACATTATAACACCTCTATTAGTTATTGAATAGTATTGCAAGTTTTTCAAAAACAAATAAAACAATATTTTATCTAAGATTCAAAACTAATCCTGAGTATTCAAAAAATCAGAATTTCTTTTCGTATTTGTGGCAATAGGGATATTTGCCCGTTATTTCGTAATAATCCTGATGATATTCTTCGGCTTTCCAGAATTTTCCTGCTTTTGTAATTTCGGTAACAACTTTAATTCCTTTTTGCTTTAACTGCTTTATCAGTTTTTCGGAAGCTGATTTCTGTTCATCGGATAAATAAAAAATTGCAGACCGGTATTGCTCGCCTATATCGGGTCCCTGCCTGTTTAATTGACCTGGATCGTGAGTTTCAAAGAAATATTTTGCAAGTTCTTCGAAGCTGGTTTTTGAAGGATCGTAAATTACTTTTACAGCTTCAGCGTGTCCTGTTCTTCCGGTGCATACTTCTTCGTAGTCAGGGTTTTCAGTTTTGCCTCCAGTATAACCTACTTCTGTAGAAACCACACCTTTTGCTTTTTTAAGGAAATATTCGGTTCCCCAGAAACAGCCCGAAGCAAATATTGCCGTTTCAGTTTTTCTTTCACTTTTTTCGGGAATAAAATTCAATGAAATAGAATTTACGCAATGCCTGGTGTTTTTTTCGGTAAAACGTTCGCCGTAAAACACATGCCCAAGATGAGCGCCGCAATTTGAGCACAATATTTCAGTCCTTCTGCCGTCTGCATCCTTTTCTTTTTTTACAGATCCTTTTATCTCATCATCAAAACTAGGCCAGCCGCATCCGCTTTCGAATTTTGATGACGATTTATATAAAGGTGCATCACATCTTTTGCATATATAGGTTCCCTTTTCTTTATGTTTTTCAAATTTCCCGGTAAACGGCATTTCGGTTCCCTTGAAAATTATTACGCGTTCCTCTTCGGCGGTTAATTTATTCAATTTCATCTTCTTTTTTTCCTGAGCGGTTAAAATTGAAAAAAATAATAATATGATTAATAGTGTTTTCATTAACTCAATAACATCTTTGTGCAGAGAAAAATTCAAAATAATTAATGGAGCATTAAACAATAATAAACTCTCTTAGGAAATTACAACACTTAAACACACAGCATCATTCAGGAAATTACAATTTTAAGTGGGATGCTTCTGGTTTTCCAAGCGGTATCTATTTCTGCAGACTGCAGACAGGCAATTCAACCCGCACCGGACAGGAATTTAGTTTAGGGAAAAAATAGTGCTGATAAAACAGAAAATCAAACTTAATTTATTCCGGTTTTATTTTGTCCTGTTGTTTAAATATTTGAAAGTTTTCTGTAAAATATTATTAAAGTCAATAACGAAGCACATAACTTATTAGACAGCTTAAAATTTGATTATACTATGGTTGCAAAAAAATATTAGCATTTTAAATTAAACCCAGATCGGTCATTACAAATAATAAAAATATTAAAAAACCAAGTATATGTGACCGAAATAGGTAACACCGACTTATCCAGATTTATTGGGATGTTTTTCAGGAATGTATAGATTTTGTTAGTCGACCCGTCCGGCTTTGACGGATCCGCCATTATTTTCTTTTTTAATGGCGGATTTAGGTTAAAATAAAATTTGACTTTATGCATTGTAATAGAAATTTAGCATTAATTTATTGAGCAACATAATTTTTTTTATTAGATTTTGGAAGTTCTTTTAAGAATAAAAAAATTGCGAGTGTAACTCAGTTGGTAGAGTGTCAGCTTCCCAAGCTGAATGTCGCGGGTTCGATCCCCGTCACTCGCTCAAGGGTGTAGTAAATGATAGTTATAAGTTTAGCAGTAAAAGCAGGGGAGTTTATTTTCTTTTAGCGGAATGAGTTAATTTTAAGCTTATTTTTATCAGTCTTGTCTGGATTTATCGGAATTTCAAGATAAAGGTACAAAGAAAAACTGTTCTTTAAATATTGATATGCCCGCAGTTGGAACAGCGGCGATGCAAACGGAAAGTACAGATTTACCGAGAAGCAGCGTGATGCCGAAACCAATTACGATTACTTTGGCGCCCGCTTTTATGATAGCGAAATTGGCAGATGGCAAAGCGTTGACCCGCTGGCAGCAAAATACCCCGGCTGGAGCGAGCCTGCCCCGATAGTGAAGCGTATCGGGGTATAATTATTGTGGCAACAATCCGATAAAACGTATTGATGATGACGGAAGATCTTGGTGGGATAAAATCGTTGGTTATGCTGTTGCTACTATTGATAATGCTACGGTTGGATTTGTAAATTTAAGAAGTGCTTATACTCCGACAAATTCAAGTGATTATAATTATGGGCAGGATGGTGGCGATGTAAATTCTATGATGATGGGTATAAGTGAAACAGCTATAGGGTTACTAGCTGAAGGGGGTGGAACTGCCCTAACATTAAGCACTGGCGGATTGTCCTCTGAGGTTACTGTGCCCGTAGCAGCAGGTGGTGCTGTGCTTGCTGTACACGGTGCAGCTGTTACAACATATGCAACTCTTAACCTTGCAAAAAGTTCAGGTAGAAATGAACCTCATGCAAATCAAGATAGAAAAAATGTAGCACAAGAAAAATATGAAAAAGCGAAAGCAGAATATGAAAAAGCAAAAAGTCAACCAAATAAAACAAAAGAAGATAAGGCTGCACTCGAAAAGTTGAAAAAGGAAGTGGACCATCAAAAAAGAAAAGCAGATTATAAAGGAGATAATGATAGTCAAAAAGCAAAAGGCAGTAATTAATGATGGAAAAAATAAATATATATACATATCTGTATTCTATTAAAAATGAATACAAATTACTACAGGTAAAAAGTACAGATGTTTTCAATTCTAAAAAATCTTTTTTAGAATTATTTTTAAATATGTATATTAATAATGAAGAAAGAAGTATAAATAAATTTTTGAAAGATTTTGAAGATGAACAACCTACATTAATAAATGGAACAAATTATACTTGGTGTATGGGAGTTTTTTGGAAACAAGAATTTGTTCTTTTTAATATAGTTGAAACAAGAGAAATATTTGAACCTAATAACGAATATACTTTTGTTATGCATTATGAAGGTGGTACTTTTATTTCGCAATTTAATTTTAAAGAAACATCAATTAATGCCATTATTAACGAATGGGTTGATAATTATAATTTTGTTTCAATAAATAAAGAAAAAGTAAATAATAGTATTAAAAGTCAGCAGCCTATTAAACATAATATACTTGAAAATATTTGGGAGGTTATTGATAAGGATTGTTCTTTAAACATTACAATAATAAAAAACAATGTCTAATTTAATTCTCCAAAGGTATTACTCCTTCCTGAATTCAGTCGGGTCAGGTTTTATGAACTTGACCCGTTTTTAATTACCCGCCGCCGCTAACCAAAAAGCGGGAAAGCGTAATTTATAATGCCGTGCGGGTTTACAATGCAACCGGTTTACTGCTGCAAAAGCGGGGAAATAATTGCTGATATTTAATTTGCAGTAAA